>NZ_JBANFL010000008.1:52142-225950 GCF_037154135.1 Sphingobium aquiterrae | reverse complement strand
AACCATCCACTTCACAGGCTTCGTATATCTCGCCGCCGCCATGATCTGGCTGCGATAAATGTCGATCCGTCCTAGGCGACAGAGCACAAAAAAGGCGCGCCACCGGCATCCCGGCAGCGCGCCTCCCATCATCTCACCCCGCCCTCACCCGATCGGCTTGCTCGTCAACACCCGCAGCGCGATGTTGAGCGCGCCCACTACGGCCATGATCGCCGACACCGCCTCTTCCTGCGTCAGCCCTTCGGGCAACGCCACCTTCAGCGCCGCCAGCAGGGCAAAGCCCATCGCCACCGCATTCACCCAGAATGTGCGCGACTGCCACAATGTCTTCGTCTCGATCACCATCCCGTCTTCTCCTTTCCCAAACCGCCGCGCCCTCAATTGAGCGCCGCCATCGCCTCCAGCGCCGCCGTCACCGCAGCCGCCGCCCGCGCGCCCAGATGCGCATGCCCCGCATCATTGGGATGGGTGCCGTCGCTGCCGATATAAAGGTCGCTGTTCCCGCTCGCATTGGTCGCGCCCGCCCGCCCCGTGCCGAAAATCCACGGCCGGTTGCTCGCGTCGTTCAACGACACCGGCACGAACCGGCACATGGGGTCGCCCACCGCCACCACCGCATCCCGGATCGCCTGTTCCACCGCCGTCACGCTGTTGGCGCCCGTGCCCGGCCCGGTCGCGCCCGGCCAGGCGCCCAGCACCAGCATCGCCGCATCGGGCTGCGCCGCCCGGATCGCCCGGTAATAGGCGGTCGCGCTCGCCCCCACCTGCGGCGCATAACTGGCGGTGGTGTCGTTGATCCCGCCCGCCACGACCACCAGGTCATAGGGCTGGGCGCTCACGAAATTCAGCCGGTCGGCCGATCCGAACGGGCTCGTCGCCCCCGCCGCCAGATAGCCGGTGCTGCCAAAGGCCTGGATGACCGCATCCCACCCCAGCCGCAGCGCCATCTGCCTCGCCCAGCAATTCTGCTCGAACGAAGCGCCCGTCCCCTGCGTATAGCTGTCGCCCACGATCAGCGCCTTGACCGGCGCCGGATCGGGCCGCCAGAGCTGCGAGGTCGCGGGCCGCGCGATCGCGGTGATCGCGCCATTGGCCTCCCGCTCTATCCCCACCCGATGCACGCCCGAAGAGGCGAACGTCACCAGCACGAACGTCCCGGCGGACGTATTGAACACCGTCGGCACGCCGCCCGCGCCGACATAGCTGCCATCGGCGATCACCCGGAATTTCGTCTGCGTCGTGTCGAGCGTGAAGCAGATCTGCGTCCCCTCGATCATGCATTCGAACCGGGGCGAGAAATAGCCGCCCGCCCCGCCCGTCTTGGGCAGCATGCCGCGCACCGTCGTCCCGAACGGCGTCTGCGCCTCGCCGCCGAACACCCGCATGGGCAGCGTGCCCGGCGCGATCATCCCGGCGATATTGCCGATGTCGACGACGCCCGCCGGCAGGCTGGCGGATTGCGCCACCGCCACGATCCCGCCGCCGCTCGCCACCACCGGATTGACGATCGGATTGGCCGCCGCCACGGCCCGCGCCGTCCGCAGCGCCCGCCCGATCACGGAGGACCGCCGCTGCGTCACGCTCGCCGCCCGCGCCAGCCCCCGCGCCCCGAAATCCAGCGCGCTCATTGCGCCACCCGATAGGTCAGCGTGCCGGATGTCAGCGCGACGTCCAGATAATAGGATGCCGCCGCCTCGCTCTCCTCAGCCACCGGCTCGTTCACATTGGCTGCGAACACCGCCCAGCTACTCCCGCCGATGGTCAGGCCCTGCGTGGTCGCGCCGCCATCCACGGATCGCTTCACCGTCACGCTGCCGGTCCAGCTGCCGCCCAGCGTCACCCAGATCGCCCGCCCCAGCTCCGGCTGGAACGGCCCGATCAGCCCGCTGGCACTGGCGCTCCCGGCCAGCGGCATCGATTGCGCCGCGACCGGCCGCGCCACGGTCGGCAGGGGATTGGCCGCATCCACCGCCACCGCCGGCCCCCCAAGGGAACCGAAGGCAATGGCCTGCTGCGGCACGAAAGACGCCGGCGCGTCGACTTGAGGTGGGGCCATGCACATGTCTCCATCAGAACATCACAAGGGAATCGTTCCCTATATGTTCCGATAGAATGAGCATGACGCTGTAGGACAGCCCGTTTTTCGCGATGGCACGCGCTTGAGCTTTACCGTCACGCCTCTTTGCCGCGATGCCTCTCTGCCGTCCCGCCCCCTTGCTACCACCCCTCCTTGCCGTCATGCCGGACTTGATCCGGCATCCATGAGCACGACCGTCGTTTCGGATCGCAATTGAAGAGCCAATGGATGCCGGATCAAGTCCGGCATGACGGCGGAAGTAAAAAGGTGCCTTGCAAGCCCACCCAGGCCGAACGGATCACGCCTAAGCCGCGATCCGCCCCTCACGCACCCGCCGCTCGATCAACGCCATCAACGCATCCGCCGCCCGCTCGACATGGAAGCGCTGCATGAAGCTCTCCCGCGCCCGCACACCCATCGCCGCTCGCTCCTCAGGCGTCAGCACACTGAACCGCGCCAGCAGCGTCGTCGCCCCCACCAGCGTATCGGGCTCCACCATGCCCGCGCCATCGGCCACCACCTCGCGCCAGATATTCACCTTGTCGCTGATCAGCACGGGAATGCCGCAGGCCATCGCCTCCGCCACCACGATCCCGAAATTCTCCTGATGCGATGTCAGCACGAACGCGTCGGCCCCGCGAAACGCGCCGGTCTTCACATCGCCCTTCAGCATCCCCGGAAAGTGCAGCCGCGCGCCGATCCCCAGCGCCGCCGCCCGCGCCTTCAGCGCGGCCACCCAGCCCACCTGGTCCGGCCCGGCGATCACCAGATCGAGATCGGGGTTGCACGCGGCGATCCCGGCAAAAGCCTCCACCAGCAGGTCGCAGCCCTTCTTGGGATGGATGCGGCTCAGGAACAGCAGGTAACGCCGCCCGCCCAGCCCCGGCACCGCATCGCGGAACGCCGCCGTCTGCGCTTGCGGGTCGCCGCCCACATCGGTCGTGCCATAACCCACGGAAACCCCGTCCACCCGATAGGGCCAGAAGGCGTTCCGCGCGAGAATCCCCTCTTCCTCACAGGTGAACAGCACATGGCGCGCATGGCGCAGCAGCGGCCCCTCGGCGAACCACCAGGACAATTGCTTGCCCATATGCTTGAGCTTCTGCGATTCCCGGAAATAGGGGTCCAGCATCCCATGGGTATAGACGAAATAGGGCGTCGGCCCGCCCGCCAGCGCCTTGTGCGCCGCCCGCGCCATATAGCGCCACAGCCCGCCCACGATCACCGCGTCATAATCGCCCGCACGGGCCTTCAGCCACGGCACCACCTGCGGCGAATAGCGATAGCGGTGCAGCAATTTCCCGTCGCGCGGCGGCCCCAGCGCGAATATCTCGCCGGGATAGTCGGTCAGGTGCGTCTCCCCCGGCGGGTCCAAGGTCAGCAAATCCTGCCGATGCCCCTTGCGCGCCCAGCTTTCCGCAAAGCGCCGCGCCGATTCCACCGGCCCGCCATAATGCGGGTTGGACGTCTCGATAAAGCGAAGGATGCGCGTCATCTCGTTCCCCGTCGATTGCAACCGCTCACGCCTGCGCCACCGCCAAGGCCGGCCCCGCATCATCGCCCGCCCCATCCCCGGCGAAACGCCGCCGCGGCCTGATGGGTTTCGCCGGATTGCCGGCATAGATCGTCCACGGCTCCAAATCCCTGAACGTCACCGCCGCCCCGCCCAGCACCGCCCCCTCGCCGATCGTCACCCCCGGCCCGACAAAGGCGGCGGCGGCCACCCAGGCATGGGCACAGATGCGGATCGGCTTGGTATAAAGCTGGAAATTCTCCGAATCCGGGTCATGCGTCCCGGTGATCAGCCGCGCAAATTGCGACACGATGGCATAATCCTCGATGACGATCCGGTCCTGCGTATAGGCATAGCTCTGCCACCCCAGCACCGCCCCCTTGCCCATGCTGAGGTTCGGCGGATACCATATCCGCGCGCTGCCATAGACCCGCGCGCCCTTCGCCATGTCCGCGCCGAATGCGATCAGCAGCAGCCGGCGCCACGCATAAAGCTGCGGCGGCGTCCATGCGGCCAGCAGCAGCCACATGATGTTCCACACCAGCCGCAGCGCGATATGCGACCATATGAAGCTGCGCTCGCGCCCTTTGGTGCCATATCTGGTGCCTTGCAGGATCGGACTTTCGCTCATGGGCTCTCCCTGTTCTCGATGCGAAACGTGGCAATGGGCGGCGTCGTCGGCGGTGCCACCGCGCTATGGACCGGCTGGAACGTGATCGCCCGCGGCGTCCATTTGCGGCCCGCATGGAAGCAATAGCTGCCCACGAATATCACCAGCGGCAGCATCCAGATATAGCGCCCGTCATGCGCCACCTCGAACAGGGAATTGAACGCAAAGACATCGAGCAGGTACAGGCTGAGCGCGATGCAGAAAATCCGCACCGGCCGGTCCCGCAGCCGCAATGCCATCAGCGGCGATGCGATGAGGATCAACACCACCGCGAAATACAGCCAGCCATATTTCGCCGCCAGCCGCAGCCCGCTCTCGCTCATCGCCATCTTCACGCCGTTGCGGATGAGGCCATCCTGCAACAGTCCGACATCGGTCCCCGCCCCGAAGACCGGATAGTCGTTGGCGACGGACTGCAGTTCGGAATTGAGCAACGCCCGCCCCGCCGTCAAATCCTGCTTGGGCGCCTCCGCCGTCGTCAGCGTGCCGCCCGACTGGAAATTGCGCAGGTTGAAGATCAGGTCGTCCGACATCGTCGTGGCCGCAAACATGCCCGCCACCACCGCCAGCATATGCACGCCATTGCGCGCCCGGCTGGGCAGCGGCAGATATTCGATCAGCGCCACGCCCAGCACGCAGCCCACGCCGATATAGCCGATGGAGGTCTTCGCCACCGCCAACAGCGCCAGCGCCAGTACCACCATCACCGCCCGGAAGCCCCGCCGCTCGCTCGCGATATTGCTCACCGCCATGATCAGCATCAGCATGGCGAAGTCGATCAGCGCGGAATGGCCGAAATTCTGGGAAAAGATGCGCACCCGCTTGCCGGTCAGGAAATCGCGGATCGGATCGTCCAGCCCGAACATCGACGCAAAGACCGGCCCCAGGCCGATGCCCACCACGATCAGCCCCAGCCCCATCATCCGCACGCGCACCAATATCCGCCGCAGCGCGCCGAAATCATGGCCCTGCGTCATGACGAAAAAGCCGATGACGATGTCGGCGAACGCCACCGACCCCAGATTGACGACCGTCCGCTGGCTCATATTATGCACGATCATCAGCAGCAGCATGAATGCGATCTTGAAGAGGATGAGCACCGGGAAACGCTGCATCTTGCCCCCCCGCGCCAGCGCCACCAGCGAAGAGACCCCCAGCGCGACATAGGCGACATAGACCAGCGGCCAGGACGTGACGCTGAGCAGCGGCACACAGACGGAGAGCGCCAGCCATATGGCCAGCATCACATTGGGGATGCTCAACATGGGCGGCCCGCGAAAAATGGGGGTGCGCTATCGGTAGACATGCACCCAGTCCACATCCACCGATGTCGGCAACGGCCCATAGGCCCGCTTCTGCGCCCCGACGATCAGGAACAGCGCCTGCTCGTCGCACACCTTGGGGCTTGGCGCCGATCCCATCAGCGCGCCGTTGAAATACCAGGAAATCCTGCCCGGCTGCCACAGCGCGCCCACGGTGTTCCACTGCGTCATGTCCGCCCCTTGCGGCAGCGGCATGAACGCATTGTCATTGGTCTTGCTGCTGTCCCCCTTCCAGTGGTGGACGGTGCCCCAGAAGATATGCGGCCGCCCGCCCTCGAAGATATCGATCTCGCACCACTCGCCCTTGCCGCCCTCGCCGCCGGTCTTGGTGCGCGCGCTGCTCAGCAGCCAGAAGGCCGGCCAGTTGAAGCGTCCCGGCGAAAAGCGCAGCCGCGCCTCGAAATAGCCATAGTGGAACAGCCGGGGCGTCCTCCCCTGCTTGCGCGGCCAGGTGGTGAGGAACGCCATGCTGGTAACGGTCAGCGGCAGGACATCGGTCGTCGCCCGCACATAGCCGTCCTGAAGGGTGAAATTGCCCCGCTCCACCGGCGCGCGATACCACAGGCCATTATACCAGCGATGCGTGCCGCCGCCGTCGGGGCTGAGGTCCAGCGCGGAAAACTCGTCCGAAAACACCAGATCGTCATAGCCAGCCGCCGCCGCTGGCGCGGGCACGGATACAGGCACGCTCCCGGCCGCCATCGCCTCACAGCCGGCGCCCAGCGCCAGCACCGCATATAAGCCCAGGAGAAGCCTGCTTCTCATCCGCACACCAGCGCCTCAAGATTCCGCCGGAACGCCTGCGCGGAATATAGCCGCTCCACCTTCTCGCGCCCGGCGGCGGCAAAACGCCGCGCCTTCTCCCGATCGCGCAACAGGTCGATCATCGCCCGCGCGATCGCGTCGACATCCGCCGGATCGACCGCAAAGCCGTCCACGCCATCGGCCACCACCTCGCCGCCCGCGCCATAGCGCGACGCGATCACCGGCAGTCCGCGCAGCCAGGCTTCCAGATAGACGATCCCGAACCCTTCCTTGGAAGAGGGCAAGGCGAACAGCGCCGCCCCGGCATAGGCGTCGGCCAGTTGTTCCTCGGTCACGAAGCCGGCGAAATCGACATGGCCCGCCACGCCCAGCGCCCGCGCCAGCGCCTCCAGCTCGGCCCGCAAGGCGCCATCGCCGATCACGACCAGCCGGGCGTCCGGTATCGCCTCCAGCACCCTGGGCAGCGCGCGGATCAGCGCATCCACATGCTTCTCCCGCTCGGTCTCCGCCAGCCGCGACACCGCCAGCACCGTGGCGCCGGCCATGTCCCGCGCCGACGCTTCGGTGACGTCGACGGCATTGGGAAACAGGGAAAAGCGCGCCATCGGCACGCCGAACGCCCGCGCCATCAGGCTGCGCGAATAGGCGCTGACGATGGCGATGCGATCCACGGCCAGGCGGATCGCCCATGGCTCCCACCTATTGGGCCGGCGATAGGCGGGATCGCCCCACACCTCCACGCCATGCGCGAACAGGATCACCCGCCCGCGCGGGCGCAACAGGCGATAGAGCAGGGCAAAGGGCAACAGGTTGACATGCCCCACCACCACCAGGTCGGCACGCCAGGCCATCGGCAGGAACGCCCGCACGAAGCGCCCGCGCGATCCGCCGGCGCCCAGCGCCCGCGCCACCCCGCTCCGCGCCGCCACGGCTTCCGCCGGATCGGCCAGCATCAGCACGCAAAGCCGCACCGGCATCTGCGCCAATGTGTCGATCACACGACGGTTGAACCGCTGGATGCCGCCATGCGCACCATAAGCGGACAAGCCAATGACCATGATATTCGGCGCGGCGCGATCATCCGGCATCCTGCCCTCCGCTTCGGCCCACAGCTCAGCCGGTTGCCCGGCCACCAATATCTTTACGGTGCCTCATCTTCTCATAAAAGGTGAGCGACGCGCCCATTCCCGTTGCGCCTGCGCCCACGAAATGATGAAGGTCAACCGTGCATTTCATGCTCGCCACCCTGCTCACGCAGGAACCATTGATAGACTGCAGCGATCCCCTCTTCCAACTTTGTTGAAGGCGCCCAGCCCATTGCCAGCAGCTTATCGGAAGACATGAGCTTGCGCGGCGTTCCATCCGGCTTGCTTAAGTCTCGGGCAATCTCACCCTCGAACCCAACGGCCTTCTTGACCATCTCCGTCAATTCCAGGATCGTAACGTCGCTGCCAGACCCCGCATTGACATGCTCATCGTCCGAATAATTTTTCATCAGGAACACGCAGGCGTCTGCAAGATCATCCACATGCATGAATTCACGCCGCGGCGTGCCTGTTCCCCAAATCTCAATGCTTTCCACGCCTGCCAGCTTGGCTTCATGGGTTTTGCGAATGATCGCCGGCAGCACATGGCTCGATTGCAGGTCGAAATTGTCTCCAGGCCCGTACAAGTTGGTCGGCATCGCGGAAATATAGTCACGGCCATATTGCCGCCTGTACGCCTGGCACATTTTGATCCCGGCGATCTTGGCCACCGCATACCATTCGTTGGTTGGCTCCAACTGTCCGGTAAGCAGGGCCGTTTCCTCAATGGGTTGGGGCGCGAATTTCGGATAAATACAGGACGAACCGAGGAAAAGGAGCTTCTCGACATCACATTGGTGCGAAGCACCGATGATGTTGGACGCGATCTGAATATTGCCGTGGATGAAATCCACAGGATAGCTGCTGTTCGCCAGGATTCCTCCGACCTTTGCCGCCGCGACAAAAACCGCATCAGGCCGTTCGGCTTCAAACCAGGCCATCACCGCTGCCTGATTCTTAAGGTCAAGCTCCTCCCGCGGCACCGACAATATCGTACAGTTCTCGGACTGCAGGCGTCGGACGATCGCAGACCCCACCATCCCGCGGTGTCCCGCAACGAATATCCGTTTACCACTCAGGTTGAAAGGTTCGCCAAGCATCGTTACGCATCCTTTGCAATAGGCGCATCGCGCATTTCGACAAGGTCCGCCTGCACCATCTCCCGGGCCAGATCACGCACGGACGTCTCGTGGCTCCACCCCAGTTTCTCCCTGGCCTTGGTCGGATCGCCGATCAGCAGGTCCACCTCGGTCGGGCGGAAATAGCGTGGGTCCACCTCCACCAGGCATCGGCCGCTTTCCGCGCAATAGCCGCGCTCGTCCACGCCCTCGCCGTCCCAGCGCAGGGTGATGCCGACATCCGCGAACGCCCATTCGACGAAAGTGCGCACCGGCGTCGTCTCGCCCGTCGCCAGCACATAATCGTCGGCCTCGTCCTGCTGCAGCATCATCCACATGCCGCGCACATATTCGCGCGCATGGCCCCAGTCGCGCCTGGCGTCCAGATTGCCCAGCCACAGCTTGTCCTGCCGCCCCAGCGTGATGGCGGCGGCGGCCCGCGTGATCTTGCGCGTGACGAAGGTCTCGCCGCGCAGCGGGCTTTCATGGTTGAACAGGATGCCGTTGGAGGCATGCATGCCATAGGCCTCGCGATAATTCACCACGATCCAATAGCCATAGAGCTTCGCCACGCCATAGGGCGAGCGCGGATAGAAGGGCGTCTTCTCGTTCTGCGGCACTTCCTGCACCAGGCCGTAAAGCTCCGATGTCGACGCCTGGTAGAAGCGCGTCTCCTTCTCCATGCCCAGGATGCGGATCGCCTCCAGCAGGCGCAGCGTGCCCACCGCATCGGCATTGGCCGTATATTCGGGCGTCTCGAAACTCACCTGCACATGGCTCTGCGCCGCAAGGTTGTAGATCTCCGTCGGGCGCGTTTCCTGCACGATACGGATCAGATTGGTGGAATCCGTCAGGTCGCCATAGTGCAAATGGAACCGCGCGCCCTCAACATGGGGGTCCTGGTAGATATGTTCGATCCGGCCGGTGTTGAAGGAAGAGGAACGCCTCTTCACCCCATGCACCTCATAGCCCTTCGCCAGCAGCAGGTCGGACAGATAGGCGCCATCCTGACCGGTGGTCCCTGTAATCAGCGCTACTTTTCGATCAGTCACACAGACCCTTTCACAGAGCGGCAAGGAGAGAAGACTTCGCAAACGCACAATGACAAAGCAAGCGCATCCATCGTACAAAACCACGCGTTCGACGCACTGTAACAGTTCGTCTTACGTACAGGGCGGCTTTTGGCGAAGCGCGTGCAACATGCTAGAAAACATGCATAATTCTGTCATGGTCATCACCATGGTGTAACGAAGGGCCAAGAATGGTCACATACCGATCGTCATGATCTGCGGGCGCACATTCGCGCATGCAGCATGAAAACCCGAATGGAGGGTCGCAGTGAACGAGCAGCCAAAGCTGAAGTACACCCTATGTCCTGCACGCCGGCACATCTCGCCTGAAGCCGGGCCGGAACCGCGCCCCGCGCATGTCCCCGCACATGTCGCCGCGCGACCGGGGCGCATCGCGTGAAGCTGCTGGTGATCGGCATCAACTACGCGCCCGAGCCCGTGGGGATCGGCCCCTTCACCGCGCGGATGGCCGAACATTTCCTGGAGTCGGGCGCAGAGGTGAAGGTCGTCACCGCCCCACCATCTTATCCGGAATGGATGATTGCGAACGGCGTCGCCAATCGCTGGCACACGGAAAACCGCAACGGCGTGTCGCTGACCCGCTGCCCCATCTATGTCCCGGCCAATCCCACCGGGGCCCGGCGCCTGCTCCATCTCGCCAGCTTCACCCTGTCCGGCGCCTTTCCCGCGCTGGCCTCGGCCCTGCGCCGCAGGCCGGATGTGGTGATGTGCATCGCCCCGTCGCTGATGGCGCTGCCGCTCGCCTGGCTCGCGGCCCGGCTCAGCGGCGCCCGGCTCTGGGTCCATATCCAGGATTTCGAGGTGGAGGCCGCCGTCGCCACCGGCCTGCTCAGCGAACGCGGCCTCACCGCGCGGATCGCCGCCTGGGTCGAACGGCGCCTGCTCCGGCGGGCCGACATCGCCAGCACCATCTCGGCCGCCATGTGCCGCCGCCTGAAGACGAAGGGCGTGGACGAGGCGCGGATCGTGGAATTCCGTAACTGGGCGGAAATAGACGCCATCGCGCCGCTGGCCCGCCCGTCCCGCTATCGGCAGGACTGGTCCGTCGCGCCGCCCCATGTCGCGCTCTATTCCGGCAACATCGCCAACAAGCAGGGCATAGAGATCATCGTGGAAGCCGCCGCGCTGCTGCGCCACCGCAACGACCTGCAGTTCATCGTCTGCGGCAACGGATCGAACCGCGCCAGCCTGGAAGAGGCCGCCGTCCAGGCCGGATGCCGCAACATCCTGTTCCAGGATCTCCAGCCCCGCAACGCGCTCAACGAACTGCTGGGCCTCGCCACGCTCCATTTGCTGCCGCAGATCGCGGGCGCGGCCGATCTCGTCCTGCCCTCCAAGCTCGCCAACATGCTGGCGTCGGGCCGCCCCGTCGTCGCGACGGCCGACAGCGGCACGGGGCTGGCCGACGAAGTGACCGGCTGCGGCCTCGTGGTTCCCCCCGGCGATGCCCGCGCCCTTGCCGATGCCATCGAACATCTGCTGGACGACGATGCGGCACGGCAAGCCTTCGGCATCGCCGCGCGCCAGCGCGCGCAGGAGCGCTGGGGCGAACGCATGATCCTCGACCGGATGCGGCGCCAGGTCGCCGCCCTCGTCCCGTCCCGCCCGGCGCGCGCGCGATCGCCGATATTATGACCTCCCAGGCGCAGCATCCTTTGCCACCGGCCCGGCCGCGCCCATGATGCCGGGATCGCCACAACACGCATAGGGACACGCACCAGATGGCGTCAGGAAAAGCCCCGGCCTCCTTCCCGGCCGTTGGCACACGGATCAGCATACAGGACAGCATGGGCGGCACGGCCGGCACGGGCAGTTTCGCATGGTCGGGCATCAGCACCCGCAGGAAAATCCTGATCGCCGCGCTCGCCGCCATCTTCGCGCTGTCGATGCTGGGGCCGGCCATGACCTATACCGGCGCGCTCGGCACCGGAGACGGCACGCAGGGCCGCCAGATCGGCTTTGCAGCCATCTTCGCGCTGATCGTCGTCGCGCTGCGGCCCATCGCCTTCCCGCGCCGGCTGCTGGTGGTGCCCGCATCCATCCTGGTGGCGCTCGGCTGGTACTGGGCCAGCGTCGTCTGGGCGATCAATCCCGAAATCGCCCTGCGCCGCATCGTGCTCACCACCATCATCATCTGGTCGATTTTCGCGCTGGTGCGCAACCTTGGCTACACCGTCTCGCTCAACACCGTGCGCGTGGTGATGCTCCTGCTGCTCGCCGCCAATTATGGCGCGGTGTTCTTTTTCCCCGATGTCGGCATGCATCCCAAATCGGTCTCGCCGGGCGACGGCGAAATCCTCACCCGCTTGTGGCGCGGGGTGATGACGCACAAGAATTTCGCGGGCGCCGCCTGCGCCTATACCGTCCTGCTCTTCGCCTTCGACCGCCGGAAGATCCCGCTCTGGCTCAGCGGCGCGGTCGTCATGGCGGCGGGCTGGTTCCTCATCGAGAGCGGGTCGAAGACCTCCGCCGGCCTCTGCCTGTTCGCGGTCGCCATCGGCGCGGTCTTCTCGCTCTGGCCCGGCAAGGGTCGCCCGGCGGCGATCGTCTTCCTGCTGATCGTCGGCATGGCCGGGGCCATTGCCGGCCTTGTCTTCAAGGACCCGCTGAACGCCAGCTTCACCGATGCCAAAGCATTCACCGGCCGCCCCCTCATCTGGAAGGCGCTCTGGTCCTTCTGGCAGGATCATCCCTGGCTCGGCTCGGGCTTCGGTTCCTTCTGGAATGTCGGCCCCAACGGCCCGATCTATCGCTACGCCACCGACTGGGTGGTGAAGATCGAGGTCGGCCATAACGGCTTTCTCGATCTGCTGGCGCAGACCGGCGTGATCGGCCTGGTGCTGGCGCTCGCCGCCGGCGTGGTGATCCCGACCTACAAGCTGCTCGCGCGGTCGGACGACAATGGCGCGCGCGGCGCGATGCTGGCCGCGCTGCTCTCCTTCTCCATCGCGCACAACGCCACCGAAAGCAGCCTGTTCGATCGCGATGCCATCCCGCAGATGTTCCTGATGTTCACCATCGCCGCCATCAGCCTGCTGCGCGACCGCGAGGGGACGCCGACATATGCCCTGCCCGAAGCCCTGCAGCCCAGCCGCAGCCTCTTCGGCCTCGACAATGCGCAGGCCCGCAAGCCATGAAGGCCGGGCCGGCCCTCAGCCTCCCGGCCGGTCGATCCGCGTCCAGGTCTGCGACTTGCACCCGATCCGCCCCAGCAGGCAGCCGGTCCCCTGCAGCGTCCGCGCGTCGATGACGGTGACGGTCCCCGAAAAGGTCTTGCCGATGTCCGGCACGAACACCTTGCCGCGCCAGACCGTGTCGCTCTCCCGCACGAAGCCCTGGAACAGCTCCGCGCCGACCAGAGTGTCGGTCCCGCCCTTCCGGGCGTCTTCCATGGCCTTGGCGTTGGCCCAGATCACCCTGCCGCACATGCTGCGGCCACAGGGATGCACGCGGATATGCACGCTCCCCCCGGGGTTGCTCCATATCCCGAAGGACTGGCTTCCCGGGGCGGCCGGGGCCATGGCCGGCGACATCAGCAGGCCCATGGCCAGCGCCACGGGCACCATCATGGCCCGGCGGCCAACCGACCGGCTCATTGGCCGGCACCGGGGAACATCGGCTGCGGAAATGCGATTCATATCCATGCGCCCTACCGGATTACCCCTTTGCGATCACGCGATTTTCGCCAATAGCATCCCTCTATGATGCGTCGTCCCGAGCGGATATCATGACATCGTCCCTTCAGGCGAACCGGCGCACGGCAAACAGGCGGAGTCCCGACATGGCAGATCATGATCCCAAAGGCGTCAGGGCCTATGACGGCCCCGCCGGCGGCTGGGGTGCGCTGAAGGCCGTCGCCCAGGCCATCCGCACCCAGATGGGCGCCAGCACCGACACCCGCGCGCTGCTGCAGATGAACCAGCCCGACGGCTTCGATTGCCCCGGCTGCGCCTGGCCCGACCCCAGGCACACCTCCTCCTTCGAATTCTGCGAAAACGGCGCCAAGGCGGTGACATGGGAAGCGACCGCCAAGCGCGTCGATCCCGATTTCTTCGCCCGCCACAGCGTCGCGGAGCTGTTCGGCTGGTCCGACCATGCGCTGGAAGACGCCGGACGGCTCACCCATCCCCTGCGCTACGATCCGGCCACCGGCCATTTCGTGCCGGTCGCATGGGAAGAGGCGTTCGCCCGGATCGGCGCGGCGATGCGCGCGCTCGACCATCCCGACCGGATGGAATTCTACGCCTCGGGCCGCGCGTCCAATGAAGCCGCCTTCCTCTACCAGCTTTTCGCCCGCGAATATGGGACCAACAATTTCCCCGACTGTTCGAACATGTGCCACGAGGCGACCAGCGTCGGCCTGCCCAAATCCATTGGCGTCGGCAAGGGCACGGTGACGCTGGAGGATTTCGACCGGGCCGACGCCATATTCTGCATCGGCCACAATCCCGGCACCAACCATCCCCGGATGCTCGCCACGCTGCGGGAATGCGCGCGGCGCGGCGTGCCGATCGTCGTCGCCAATCCGCTGAAGGAACGCGGGCTGGAGCGGTTCGAATCCCCGCAGGACCCGGTGGAGATGATCACGCTCAGCGCCACCCGGATCGCCTCGGCCTATCATCAGGTGAAGGTCGGCGGCGATGTCGCGATGCTCAAGGGGATGATGAAGGCGCTGCTCGACGAGGATCGCGCCCGGCTGGCGCGGGGCGAGGACGGCCTGCTCGACCGCCCGTTCATCGCCGAGCACACCACCGGCTTCGACGCGCTGCGGGCCGATATCGCGGCGACCGGCTGGGACGAGATCGTGCGCCGCTCCGGCCTGTCCCGCGACGCCATCGAAAGCATGGCGCGGGTCTACTGGCAGGCCGACCGCGTCATCATCTGCTACGGCATGGGGCTGACCCAGCATCGCCACGGCACCCAGAATGTGCAGCAGCTCGCCAACCTGCTGTTGCTGCGCGGCAATATCGGCAAGCCCGGCGCCGGCATCTGCCCCTTGCGAGGCCACAGCAATGTGCAGGGCGACCGCACCGTCGGCATCACCGAGATTCCGACCGAGGCGTTCCTGACCCGGCTCGAAAACACCTTCGGCATCACCGCGCCGCGCAAGCATGGCCACAATGCGGTGGAGGCCGTGGCCGCGATGCGCGACGGCACGGCCAGGGGCTTCATCGGCCTGGGCGGCAATCTCGCCGTGGCGATGAGCGACCCGGAGGCATGCTTCGCCGCCTTCCGCAATCTGGACCTGTCGGTGCAGATCTGCACCAAGCTCAACCGCACCTGCCTGCTCACCGCGCGGGAAAGCATCGTCCTCCCCTGCCTCGGCCGCACGGAGCAGGATGTGCAGGCGACGGGGCCGCAGGCGGTGACGGTCGAGGATTCGATGTCGATGGTCCACGCCTCGCGCGGCAAGCTGAAACCCGCCTCGCCGGAGCTCCGCTCGGAACCCGCGATCGTCGCCGGCATCGCCAAGGCGGCGCTTCCCGATACCAAGGTCGACTGGGACGCGCTGGTCGCCGACTATGGCCTGATCCGCGACAGGATCGCGCAGGTCTTCCCCGATTTCTTCGATTATAACGCGCGCATCCGCACGCCCGGCGGCTTCCGCCTGCGGGTCGGCGCCTCCAGTCGCGAATGGGACACGCCGGACGGCAAGGCGCATTTCATGACCTTCCCCGGCACCGACGAGGATGACGGCCGCGACGATGGCGCGCTGACCCTCACGACGATCCGCAGCCACGACCAGTACAACACCAGCATCTATGGGCTGAACGACCGCTATCGCGGCATCACCGGCCGGCGCGACGTCATCTTCGCCCATGCCGACGATCTGGCGGCGCTGGGGCTCGCCCATGGCGACCGGGTCGACGTCGTCGCGGGGGATCGCATCCTCGCCGGCCAGACGGCGGTGGCCTATGGCATCGCCAGAGGGTCCGTCGCCGCCTATTTCCCCGAAGCCAACGGCCTCATCGCGCTCGCCGACCATGACGAGAAGAGCGGCACCCCCGCCTATAAATCCATCGCGATCACCCTGCGCCCGGCGCTCTGAGCCGGCGCGCGCCGGTCACTTATCGGCAGCCGCCTTGGCGGCGATGATCCTGGCGAGCGGATTGGGCTGCGGCTCGGCAACCTTCTCCAGCCGGTTCCGGTCGCGATGCGCAAAGGGCGTCGTCCCGCCGCGCACCATCAACATGGTGTCGGTGACATAGCTCCATGACCCATCGGGGTTGAAAACCACCTCGATCCGGTAGCTGTCGGTGCGGAAGGCATATTCGAGGAAGGCGGTGGAGCAGATGCCATATTCGGTCTGCCCGCGCTCCGCCGTCAGCACCAGCCGGTCGGCGTCGGGCGCGGAATGGCCCGATGCGATGGCGACCTGCCCGCGCGGAATGGCGATCGTCTGCAGCACCAGGCCGGTCGCGGGCTCCCACAGCCAATAGCCCACCTGATCGTGGAAGGTGATGTCCTCCTCCTCCGTCGTGATGTGGACATGGTAGCGCAGGCCATAGAAAAGCTGCGGCCCGTTGGCCTGCGGATCGATGGGCGCGAAGTCGATGCGCTCGATATATTCGCGGCGTTCGGGGCCATCGGCCTTGGGACTGATGTCGATGCCCTTCCGCGCCTCCCAACTGCCGGCAAGCCGCCGCAACGGGCCAAGGTTCGCCAATGTATCGGGATCGACATCGGTCGGCTCGGTAAAGATGTCTTCAGGGAAAACGGGCATTGGTCAACCTTTCCGAACAAGGGCCTTTTCCGAGCCGCCAGGAGCGCAAGGACAATGCGCACCCCGGCCCGATCGCGCCGCGCCACTTGGTCCAGACCGCCACTCTCCGTCAATAGCGCGCCCGATGGGTGTGGGGTCGTGCGGGCAAATATCAGCGCCCTTTGCTAAGCCGCCCCCGGCAGCTGGAACTGGTCCAGCCGCCAATAATGGCCCCGCCTTGCCATCAGCGCATCATGCGTGCCCTGTTCGACCACATTGCCGTTCTCCATATAGACGATCAGGTCCGCGTCGCGGATCGTGGACAGGCGGTGGGCGATGACGAAGCTGGTGCGGCCGCTGCGCAGCAGCGCCATCGCCCGCTGCACCAGCACTTCGGTGCGCGTGTCGACCGAGCTTGTCGCCTCGTCCAGGATCAGCACGGCGGGCCGCGCGATAAAGGCGCGCGCGATGGTCAGCAACTGGCGCTGGCCAAGGCTGAGGCCGCTGCCATTCTCGTCCACCACCGTGTCATAGCCCTGCGGCATCGCCCGGACGAAATCGTCGACATGGCAGGCGCGGGCCGCGTCCAGGATTTCCGCCTCGGTGGCGTCCGCCTTACCATAGGCGATATTGTCGCGGATGGTGCCGCCGAACAGCCACGCCTCCTGCAGCACCATCCCGAAATGGCGGCGCAGCGCCTCGCGCGTCATCGTCCGCGTGTCGACCCCGTCGAAGCGGATCGTCCCGCCGTCGATCTCGTAGAAGCGCATCAGCAGGTTGACGAGCGTCGTCTTGCCCGCGCCGGTCGGGCCGACGATGGCGATCGTCTGGCCGGGCTGCGCCTCCAGGCTGACATCCTCAAGCAGCGGCCGCGCCGGATCGTAGCGGAAGCGGACATGGTCGAAGACGATATGGCCGCGCGGCTGCGCGACATCGGCGGGGCTGGCCGGCTCGGGGCTCAGCTCGGGCGCGTCGAGCAACTCGAAGACGCGCTCGGCCGATGCCGCCGCCGACTGGACGATGGCCGCCATGCCGGAAATCTGGGACATCGGCTGGTTGAGCTGGCGCACATATTGGATGAAGGACTGCAGCGCCCCGATGCTCATCGCGCCGCCGGCCACGCGCAGCGCGCCGCCGATCACCACCGCGATATAGGCCAGATTGCCCATGCACATGATCGCGGGCTGGATGACGCCGGAAAGGAACTGGGCGCGGAAGGCATTGTCGGCAAGCCCGCCATTGCTCTTCTCGAAATCCGCGCGGGCGCGCTGCTGGTGGCCGAACACCTTGACCAGGCTGTGGCCGGTATAATTCTCCTCGACCGCGCCGTTCAATATCCCGGTCCAGCGCCACTGCTCGAAGAAATGCGGTTGCGAGCGCGCCGCGAGCAGCCGCGCCAGCCCGAGCGAAAGGCCCAGGCTGGCAAGCGCCGCGAGCGTCAGCAGCGGCGAGAGGAACAGCATCATCGCCACCACGCCGATCAGGTGGAGCAGCGACATCAACAGCTGGCTCAGCAGTTGCTGCAGGCTCTGCGTCACATTGTCGATGTCATTGGTGACGCGGCTCAGCACCTCGCCATGGGGCTGGCGGTCGAACCAGGGCAGCGGCAGGCGGCCGAGCTTCGCCTGGGCCTGGCGCCGCATGTCGCGGCTCAGCGCCTGGACAAGCGCGTTGATCAGCCAGGCCTGCTGCCAGTTGAGCAGCGCGGCGCTCGCCTGCAGCACGGCCACGAGCAGCAGCAGTGCGCCCAGTCCGCCGAAATCGATCCCCTGCGAGGCCCCCACCGCGCCCACCACCAGATCGGTCGCATGGCCGAGCAGCCATGGCCCGAGCGTGTTGAAGGCGACGCTGACCAGCGTACAGAGCAAGGCGAGCGACAGGCGGATGCGGTCGACGGCCAGCGTCCCGCCAAGGCGGCGGAGCGTGGGGCCGAGCGCGCGCGGCTTGCCGACCGCTACCGGCATCGGCCCGCCGCGCCCCGGCGGGGTCATGCGCGGCCCGGTCGGCGGCGGCGGCTGGACCTGCGCGCGGGAAAGGTCCGCCGCGCTCATGCCGTCACCTCGCTGGCGCGCTGGGATTCCACGATCTCGCGATAGGCGGCGGATGTCGCCAGCAGTTCGTCATGCGTCCCTGCGCCCACGATCCCGCCCTTGTCCAGCACCAGGATGCGGTCGGCATGGCGCAGCGCATTGACGCGCTGGCCCACGATCAGCACCGCCGCCTCCGGCCGCAGATCGCGCGCCAGCGCCGCGCGCAGATGCGCGTCGGTGGCATAATCGAGCGCGGAGGAACTGTCGTCGAACAGATAGATGGCCGGGCGGCGGACGATCGCGCGCGCGATGGTGAGCCGCTGGCGCTGCCCGCCCGAAAAATTGCCGCCACCCTGGGCGACCGGCGCCGCCAGCCCCAGCGGCAGGGCCGCGACGAAGTCCGTCGCCTGCGCGACGTCGAGCGCGTGCCACAGCTGCGCGTCGCTCGCCTCCGGCTGGCCGTAGCGCAGATTGTCGGCAATCGTGCCGGAGAAGAGAAAGGGCTCCTGCGGCACCAGCCCGATCAGGCTCCACAACGCATCGAGGCCGAGCGCCCGCACGTCGACCCCCGCCACCAGCACGCTGCCCGACGTCGCGTCGAACAGGCGGGGCACCAGGTTGACCAGCGTGCTCTTGCCCGCCCCCGTGCCGCCGATCACCGCGACCGTCTCGCCCGGCGCGATGCGGAAGCTGACATTGCGCACCACCGGATGGGTGGCGCCGGGATAGTGGAAGGTGACGTCGCGAAACTCCACCTCGCCGCGTTCGCGCGCCATGGCCGGCAGCGGCACCGGCGCCTCCGGCTCGGCGACGGAGGGCGGCGTGGCCAGCAGCTCCGCGATCCGCCGCCCGCTCACCAGCGCGCGCGGCGCCACCGTGAATAGCATCGACGCGATCATCACCGAGATCAGGATCTGGACGATATAGGTGAGGAAGGCGACGAGCGATCCGACCTGCATGTGGCCCAGCGCGATGCGGTGCGCGGCGAACCAGACCATCGCCACGCTGGAAAGCTGCATCACCAGATTGGCGGCGGGAATCTGCAGCGCCATCAGCCGTCCGACCCGCAGCGTCGTGTCGGTCAGCGCGTCATTGCCCGTGCCGAAGCGGGCCCGCTCCGACGTGTCGCGCACGAAGGCGCGGATCACCCGCAGCCCGTCGATCTGCTCGCGCAGGATCTGGTTGAGCCTGTCGATCTGCCCCTGCATGCGCGCGAACAGCGGCAGCGTGCGCATGGTGATGACCGCGATGACCAGCGCCAGCAACGGCACGCTGACGCACAGCAGCAGCGAGAGATGCGCATCCTGGCGCACCGCCATCACGACGCCGCCAATCCCCATGATCGGCGCGGTCATCACCATCGTCAGCACCATCACCAGCACGGTCTGGAGCTGCTGCACGTCGTTGGTGGAGCGCGTGATCAGGGTCGGCGCGCCGAAGCGGCGCACCTCGGTCAGCGAAAAGGCCTGGACACGGGCGAACACCGCCGATCGCAGGTCGCGCCCGATCCCCATCGCGATGCGCGCGCCAAGCCATGCGGTGCCGACCGAAAACAGGATCTGGCAGCAGGTCGCGAGCAGCATGATCGCCATCATGCGGACGATGTGCGGCGTATCGTGGCGCAGGATGCCCCGGTCGATAACATCGGCGCTGAAGCTCGGCAGGCTGAGCGAGGCAATCGCCTGCCCCGCCTGGCAGAACAGCAGCAGCCACAGGGACAGGCCATAAGGCGCCAGCAACGCGCGCCAGGGGGAGGACACCGCAGGCCGGCTTTCATCCGGCATCGGCGGAAACGCGCTGAAAGGCCCGCTGGTCACTCCGATCTTTCTCCAGCCATTCCATCATGCGCGCGCGTTACGCTAACGGCTTTCCCCCGGTCGATCCAGCGGAACGACCGCCCCGGACCGACAGAAGCCGCCCCGGCGACCGGGCATGCTATGCGTCCACGCCCGCGGACAGGGCATAGCAGTTCTTTCCCGCCGCCTTGGCCCGGTACAGCGCCTGATCCGCCATTTTCATAAGGCCTTCGGTGTCGAGCGCGGCGAAGGGCGTGTGGGCGGTGGCGATGCCGATGCTGACCCCGATGGACAGGGGCAATCCGCTCAGCTCATAGGGGCGCGATATCGCGTCGATCAACCGCTCCGCCAATCGGATCGCCGCCTGGGGCTCGTTGCAGCTGCTGGTCTGGATGATGACGAATTCGTCGCCCCCGACCCGCGCGACCATGTCCTCTTCCCGCACGGCGGCACGAAGCCGCGCTGCCGTCGCGCGCAAAAGGGCGTCGCCCATGCCATGCCCGAATTGATCGTTCACCGGCTTGAAGCTGTCGAGGTCGAGGCAGAGCAGCGCAAACCCCATGCCGGTGCGCTTGAAGCGCAGGATTTCCTGCCGCAGCCGTTCGTTGAGCAGAAAGCGATTGGGCAGCCCGGTGAGCGGATCATGCGTCGCCATGTGGCTCAGCCGGAGTTCGGCCTCCTTCCGCTGCGACACATTGCGCGCCGATGCCACATAGCCGTCGGGCACGCCCGTCACCTCGTCCAGCGTGAGCTTGACCAATGCCTCGAGCCAGACCCACGAACCGTCCTTGTGGCGCTGCCGGTGCTCGTTCACGCCGATTTCGACATTGCCTTCCAGGACATCGCGCAACATCCCCCGGAATTCGTCGGCGTCGTCGGGATGCACGATCTCGATCGCGCGCTTGCCGATCAGGTCCTGCGGCGTATAGCCAAGCAGCATCTGGACCGAGGGCGAGATATAGAGCCGGACCCCTTCCAGGTTGCCGCGCACGATCGTGTCGGTCGTGTTTTCCGCCAGCACGCGGTAGAGCGCTTCCTGCTTCGATCCCTGGCAATTGGCCAGAAGCAGGCGCAGATGCTCGGACGCGACCCGCGCCAGCAGCTCAAGCTTGCGCCGGTCTTCGGGCGGGAAAGGCCGGGCGGCGCTGTCCGCCACCATCAGCGTGCCCGCGACGGTGCCGGGCAGCGGCATCAGCGGCGCGCCGGCCCAGAACACCGGCGCCGGATCGCCCAATGCCCCCGATGCCGGCGCAAACCGGGGATCGTCCGCCAGATCGTCTATGGCGAGCACATCCCTTTGCCTTGCAACAAGCCCGCATAATGGCTCGAACGCCGGCGGCATGTTGCCGCAACCCCTGTGCTGCAGGCCCGCCATCTGGCGAACCCCGTCGACAAGGTGGATGAAAGCGAAGGGAACCGGCAAAAGCGCCTGGGCAAGGCGGCAGATGTCGTTGAGTGACGATGCGGGCGTATTTCTGCCAGGACCGAATTGTTCCGTCTGGTGGTTCAACGCTTCCTCGCAACATGATGACTGGCCAGCGCTCTATGCCATGCATGTTGAAGGCTGGTTAACCCATATGCATCGAATGAGGCATGATCCCGAAAAGGCCCTTCCCGGCGCGGCCCCGGCCCCGCCGTCGCTCCGCCGGGAAATGCGACGGGCATGGATCAGCGGCCCCTCGCCAGGCTGGCGGCCTGCAGGATCGCGGCGACGGCGGCGAGGACGACGCCCAGCGTCGCGACCGCATTCCAGCCGCCCAGCGCCCAGGCCCAGGTCGCGCCGGCCGATCCCGCCGCGCCGCCCAGGAACATCGTGCCCATGAACATGGTGTTGAGCCGGGCGCGCGCCTCCGGCCGGAGCGCATAGACGATATGCTGGTTGGAGATGAGCGCGCCCTGCACCCCGAAATCCAGCAGGACGACGCCGACGATCAGCCCCGCGATCGAGCCGAACAGGCCGAACACCAGCCATGACGCCAGCGTGAGCGCCGCGCCCAGCGCGATCGCCTCATGCGGCCCGCGCCTGTCGGCGATGCGGCCCGCAATGGGCGCGGCGAGGATGCCGATCGCGCCGACGATGCCGAACAGACCGGCGACATCGGCGCCCAGGCCGAAGCGCGGCTGCTGCAGGCGTAGCGCCAGGATCGTCCAGAACGCGCTGAAGGCGGCGAACAGCAGCGCCTGCGTGATCGCGGCCAGGCGAAGCGCGCCGAATTCGCGCCACAGGCCGATGAGCGAGCGCAGCAACGCGCCATAGCGCAGGTCGATCTCCGGCTGGCTGCGCGGCAGCCTGATCGCCATCCATCCGCCGGCGGCCAGCGCCAGCGGCACGCCCAGCCAGAACATCTCCCGCCAGCCCGCATGGGTCGCGACAAAGCCTGCGAGCGTGCGGCTGAGCAGGATGCCGCATAACAGCCCCGACATCACCGTGCCGACCGTCGCCCCCCGCCGCTCGGGCGCGGAGAGATGCGCGGCAAAGGGCACGATCTGCTGGGCCACGGTGGACGCCGCGCCAAGCAGCAGCGACGCCAGGATCAGCAGCCCGGCGCTGGGCGCCAGCGCCGCGCCGACCAGCATGGCGGCAAGCAGCAGGAACTGGACGACGATCAACCGCTTGCGCTCGACCAGATCGCCCAGCGGCACCAGCAGGAACAGCCCGGCCGCATAGCCAAGCTGCGTCGCCGTCGGGACCAGGCCCGTCATCGTCCCCCGCAGATCGCGTTCCATGACGCCCAGCATCGGCTGGTTATAATAGATGTTGGCGACAGCGATGCCGGTCGCGGCCGCCATGGCAAGGGTCAGGCCGCGCCCCAGCGCGTCGACCGGCTGCTTTACGGGCGTGCGAACAGTCATGGTCATCGGGGTCTCTCGTCGGGGGCGGGGGTGATGCGGGATCGGGCATGGCGGAAGGCGGTCATGGCGGGTGCGCCGGAGGGAGCATTATGACGGAAACGGCGCCATGCCTATCCATACGAAGATATGGCAATGCCCGTCCGGATTCGATCGCCGGGCATGGGGCCTGCCTCCGTCATGATCGCGCGCTGCCGCCCCACTATGCCAGGGGCGCGGCCATGGCGAGGGCCCGTAGCAAAGACACCCGAACCGCCGGAAGAAGCGGGCAAAGCGTCGGGCCGGGCCGATCCGACAGCCCCCGCCGTCCCACATCCTTCCGCCAGCACATGGGCACGGCATGCCGATATGCCGATTGCCGGTTACAGGGCCGGAACCATGGCCCTGCCCGCGCCCGCCGCCGGTTCAAGGCAGCCGATCCCCTCCAGCGTCGCGCGCACGGCTTCGTCCAGCGGCGTGTGGGGTTCAGCGCCGATGGCCGCCACCAGCCGGTCGTTGCGCAGGCGGACGGGATGGTCCCACAGATATTTCATCTCCACCAGTTCCCGCAGCAACGGGACGAAGGGCGCCGCCAGCCGCATCATCAGCCAGGGCATGCGCCGCAGCTGGAAAGCGGGCGCGCCCAGCACGCGGCGGATCGCGTCCACCATCTGCGTGCCATCGGCATCCCATTGGCCGTCCATATGGAAGCGGGCGAAATCGGGCAGGTCTTCCTGCGCGATCAGGCGCACCATCGTTTCCGCCACATCGGGCAGATAGGCCCATTGATGGCCGACGCCGCGCCTGCCCGGATAGCTGATGCCGGTCGGGCGATGCCCCGGCTTGACCAGACCCTGGCTGAACCAGTTATTGGCCGCGCCCGGCCCGAAAAAGTCGCCGGCGCGGACGATCAGCACTTTCGCCTCCCCCCGGTCCGCCGCGTCCTTCAGGCGGCGCTCCATCTCCACCCTGATCCGACCCTTGCGGGTCCGGGCATGTTGCGGGGCGCTCTCGGCAATGTCCGGAAAGACATCGGGGCCGTAATTATAGACGGTGCCGGGCAGCAGGATGCGGGCGCCATGCATCCGCGCGGCGGCCAGGCTGCTGTCGAGCATCGGCAGCACCAGTTTCTCCCAGTCGCGATAGCCCGGCGGGTTCACCGCATGCACGATCAGGCTGGCGCCCGCCGCCGCCGCGACCACATCGGCCGTGACCAGCGCATCCCCGCCGATCCATTCGCCCCCCTTGATCCTGCCTTCCCCGGCCGCCCGCGCGGGATCGCGGTGCAGCGCCCGCACATGCCATCCGGCCGAAACCAGCCGCGCCGCCACCGCCCCGCCGATGCCGCCGGTCGCCCCCAGAACCAATGCCGTTTTCCGTTCCATATCAGCCTCCATCGTTGGACGCAGACAGGGTCGGCCCTTTCCCTGCTCAACGAAATTGCCGAATTATCTTGATATGCTATACGAAAATAGATGAGCAAGCCGCCCAGCTGGGATCTTTACCGCACCTTCAATGCC
This sequence comes from Sphingobium aquiterrae, assembly GCF_037154135.1. NCBI lineage: Bacteria > Pseudomonadati > Pseudomonadota > Alphaproteobacteria > Sphingomonadales > Sphingobiaceae > Sphingobium > Sphingobium aquiterrae. The sequence goes on along the minus strand of NZ_JBANFL010000008.1, from coordinate 201,431 downwards.
GTCCTGCGGGAGGGGTCGCTGTCGGGTGCGGCGCGCGCGCTCGGCCTGACGCAGCCCAGCGTGGCGCGGCATATCGATGCGCTGGAAGAGGCATTGGGTGCCGGGCTTTTCCTCAGGACGCCGCACGGCCTTTCGCCCACCGACGCGGCGCTGGAGCTGAAGCCCCATGCGGCCCTGCTCGCGTCCACCGCCGCCGCGCTCCTGCGCACCGCCGAAGGGCGAGGCGGCGAGGGCGGCGCGGGCGCGGTGCGCGGCACCGTCAGGATCAGCGCCAGCGAAGTCGTCGGCGCGGAGCATCTGCCGCCGATCCTCGCGCGGCTGCGGCAGGCCCATCCCGCATTGACCATCGAGCTTTCGCTGTCGAACGCGCTCGACGACCTGCTCCAGCGCAAGGCCGACATCGCGATCCGCATGGTGCGGCCGGAACAGCAGGCGCTGGTCGCCCGGCGCATCGGCGCCATTCCGCTGGGGCTCCATGCCCATCGCGACTATCTGGCGCGGCGCGGCGTCCCCCGGAACATGGCGCAGCTGCGCGATCACGACCTGATCGGCTATGATGTCGAAACCCCGGCGATCCGCGCCCTTGCCCGGCGCTATCCGGCGCTTGAGCGCGCCGCATTCGCCCTGCGCGTCGACAGCGACGTCGCCCAGCTGTGCGCCATCCGCGCCGGTTTCGGCATCGGCGTGTGCCAGGTCCCGATCGCGGCCGCCAACCCCGATCTCGTGCGCGTCCTGGCCGACGCCTTCGCCGTCGATCTGGAAACATGGGTGGTGATGCACGAAGACCTGCGCAGCAGCGCGCGCTGCCGGGTCGTTTTCGATATGCTCGTTCGGGAGTTGACCCGGATCGTCGGCGGCTTCATGCAGGCGCCCGATCATCAACCCAGGCTGGCGGCGACCGACCAGAAGCGGCCACCCCGATAGGGCATCGCATCACGCCCGTAGCCATTCTATTCGGACCATCCCACGCCTGCCACCCCCCGCCAGCGCCACAACCTCTTGAGACAGCGGTATTTTTCCGCTCGACCGAAGGCCGGCGCCCTGCCGGCGGCCGGCACCCCTCCGCCGCCTATTTTCTAGGCAATATCGAAACGTAACGCCCATAAATTGGGCAATAATATTTCTTGTCTATACATTATTTTTGCCATTATGATCCGAGTCGAGCGATCCGACAGCAACAGTTGCGGAACGACGGCATTCCAAAAAAAAGGGGAAGCACATGAATCATCGGTACGGACTTCATCGCACGCTGCGCGGCCTGACGGCATGCACGGCCGCCGCAGCACTGGCCACCGCATTTTCGGTGAGCGCCCAGGCCCAGACCGCTCAGGCGGCCCCCGCGGCAGCCGACGCCGGCACGGACATCGTCGTCACCGCCCTGCGCCGCGACACCACCCTGCAGACCACGCCGATGGCGATCACCGCCCTCACCGGCGAGACGCTGACCAATGCGGGCGTCACCAACATCGCGGACTATGCGAAGTTCGTCCCCAGCCTGCGCATCCAGGACAACGGCCCCGGCCAGCGCCGCGTCAGCCTGCGCGGCGTGCAGGCGTCGGGCGAAGCGACCGTCGGCGTCTATTATGACGATACGCCCGTCACCGGCTCCGTCGGCGTCTCCAGCGACGCGGCCGGCCGTACCGCCGACTTCACCCTGTTCGACGTCAGCCGTATCGAGGTGCTGCGCGGGCCGCAGGGCACGCTCTATGGCTCCAGCTCGATGGGCGGCGCGATCCGCGTGATCCTGAACAAGCCGACGCAGGACTATGAAGGCACCGTCGAAGGCCAGATGATGTCCACCAAGGGCGGCGGCTTCGGCTATTTCGTCAACGGCATGGTCAACGTGCCGCTGGTGAAGGACCTGCTCGCCGTGCGCGCCGTGCTCTATCGCCGCGACAGCAACGGCTATGTCGACAACAGCTTCCTCAACCGCAAGAATGTGAACGACTATACGGCCACCGGCGGCCGCCTGATGGCCCGCCTGACGCCCTCGTCCAACCTGACCATCGACGCCTCGGCATCGTTCGAGAACACCGATGCCGTATCCGCTTCGTGGAACCCGGAAGTGGGCGACTACAAGACCGCCGCACAGGTGATGCTGCCCTATACCGACAAGTCGCAAATCTATAACCTGACCGCGAAGTGGGACATTGGCGGCGTCAACCTGACGTCGATCACTTCCTACCAGCATCGCAAGTCCGCCTATGCGGCCGACGACAGCTATTATATCGGCAGCTATCGCACCGCCGCACGCTGCGCCGCCTATGTCAACGGCAGCAGCACCAGCGCCTGCTCCGACAGCCAGTTGACCAGCTATTACAACTATATCGACGGGCTGAGCCCGGCAGCGATCTACTATCCCGGCTCGACCAAGGACTTCACGCAGGAAGTCCGCCTGAGTTCCGACGGCACGCAGATGATCGACTGGACGATCGGCGGCTTCTACCAGAACCGCAAGAACGACGTGACCTCTTCGGACGCCCGCGCCGACGACGTGACCGGCGAGATCATCACGCCGGTCCAGCTCTTCTATCGCCGCGAAATCTTCGACAAGTTGGAGCAATTCGCGGTGTTCGGCGAGGGCACCTTCCATGCCACGCCCAAGCTGAGCCTGACCGCCGGCATCCGCTATTTCGATTACAACAAGACAGTGCAGGGCTTCACCGACATCGCCTGGACGCTGATCGGCGCGCCCGCCCGTCCGCTCTCGACCGTCGATTCCTCGGAAAACGGTACGCTGCTGAAGTTCAACGCCGCATGGCAGGCCACGTCCGACATGATGTTCTATGCGACCGCGTCGCAGGGCTTCCGTCCAGGCGGCGCCAATCAGGTGATCGGTCTTTCGGCGGACCTCACGCCCTATCAGGCGGACCGTCTGTGGAACTATGAGGCCGGCGCCAAGCTGAGCCTGCTGGACCGCAAGCTGACGTTGAACCTTGCGGGCTACCAGATCGACTGGAAGAACATGCAGGTCAGCGGCCGCACCACCAATGGCGCGTTCAGCTTCCTGTCCAATGCCGGTGCCGCGCGCGTCCGGGGCGTCGAGGCAGAGGCGTTTCTCCGGCCGGTCAAGGGCCTGCAGCTCACCCTGTCGGGCAATTATATCGACGCCAAGCTGACCGAAGACCAGGTGAACGACGCGGTCGTGGCCGCCGGCCGCGCCGGCGACCGCATCCCCTATATCCCGCATCTGAGCGGTGCATTCGGCGCGGAATATACGGTGCCGGTCAGCGGCACGGTGGATTTCTTCGCCCGCGCGGACGTCAACTATGCCGGCTCCTCCTATTCGGAATTCCGGCCGACCAACGTCTATCGCGTGAAGATGGACGACTATGCCCTCGCCAATGTCCGCATCGGCCTGGAGCTGCCGGCGAGCGACACGGGCGTCTATCTGTTCGTCAACAACATCTTCGATTCCGTGGCGATCAACCGGGCGTCGCGCTCTTCCACCGCGAACAGCTATTCGGCGACATCGGCCGCGCCGCGCACCGTCGGCATCAACCTGCGCCATCATTTCTGATCGCATTCCAACAAGGTAGGTAGTTTCATGACCAAGCCGCTTTCGCGCGCGGTGCGCGCCCTGCTGATGGTATCGGCGCTGGGACTGTCCGTCCCGGCGCTGGCCGACCCCGTGCCCACGCCGAAAGCGGTGCTCGGCCATGATCCGGGCGACGATTATTATCTCGCCAATTACGAGGATTCGCTCCGCTATTTCGAGGCGCTGGCGAAGGCGTCCGACCGCATCAGGCTGTTCACCGCCGGCAAGACGACGCAGGGGCGCACGATGACCTATGCGGTCATCTCCTCCCCCGCCAACCTCGCCAATTTCGAGAAGTACAAGGAGATTTCCCGGCGGCTGGGCGACCCCCGCGGCCTGAGCGACGACCAGGCCCGCGCGCTCGCCAAGGACAGCAAGATCATCGTCCATATCGACGGCGGCATGCATGCAAGCGAAGTGGCCGACCATCAGCTGCCGCTGGCGCTCGCCTACAAGCTGCTGTCGGCGAAGGACGATGCCGAGGTCGACGCGATCCTGAACGACGTCATCCTCGTGCTGTGGCCCACGCTCAACCCCGACGGGCAGGACATGGTCGTCGACTGGTATCGCAAGCAGCGCGGCACGAAATGGGAAACCAGCCGCACGCCCTGGCTGTACCAGGAATATGTCGGGCACGACAATAATCGCGACGGCTACATGCTGAACATGCAGGAAAGCCAGGTCGTGAACGCGACCGAGCAGGGCTATTCCCCGGTCATCTGGTATTCGCAGCACCAGAGCGCGCCCTTCCCCGCGCGCATCTGGGTGCCGCCCTTCGCCGACCCGATCTCGTCCAACATCAGCCCCTATATGCGCATCTGGACCAACGCCATCGGCACCAACATCATCGCGCGGATGGAAAAGGAACAGAAGCCCGGCGCGATCGCGCAGGCGCGGTTCGACAACTGGTATCCCGGTTTCCTCGATTATATCCACGTCTTCCGCAACACCATCTCCTTCTTCACCGAAACCGCGCATGACAGCGCCACGCCCAAGACCTTCACGGTCAAGGATTTCCCGAAGAACATGCAGGATCTGAAAAGCCAGATCATGTACCCCACCCCCTGGCGCGGGGGCGAATGGCACCTGAAGAACAGCGTCGACTATATGGTCACGGCGTCGATGTCGGTGCTGGAGACGGCGCAGAAATATCGCGAGACGCTGCTGTTCAACCGCTATCAGGCGGGGCGCGACATGGTCGCCGCGTCCGCCAAGGACGGCCCGGCCGCCTATGTCATCCCCGCCGGGCAGACCGACATGCCCGAAGCGGCATCGCTCGCCCAGCTGATGATCAGCCATGGCCTGGACGTGCTGCAGCTGGACAAGCCGGCGACGATCGGCACCCAAAGCTATGCCGCGGGCAGCTGGGTGGTGCCGACCGACCAGCCCTTTGCCGGGCTGGCGCGCGAACTGTTCGAGAAACAGAGCTATCCCGACGCGATCCTGGACGGCAACGGCAAGCCCGTCGACCTGCCCTATGACGTGACCGGCTGGACCCTGCCGATGCAGATGGGCGTGCGGGTGGACCGCATCGTCCAGCCGCTCGACGCCGCCGCGCGCGGGGACATGCGCAAGCTCGACAAGGCCACGCCGCCTGCGGGCGGCATCAGCGGCACGGGCGGCAGCTATCTGGTCGACCGGCGCGTCAACAACAGCTATCGCGTGCTGAACGCCGCGCTCGCCGCCGGGGGCAAGGCCGCCTGGACAAGCGCCGCGCTGCAGCCCGGCGCCGCGCCGGAAGACGCCATCGCCATCACCGGCCTGCCCGCGTCCGCAATGGCGAAGATCGCCGCCGACTACAGCGTATCCGTCACCGCGACGGGGCAGAAGCCGGACGGCAAGGCCGTGCAGAAGGGCCGCGTCGGCCTGTACCGCCCATGGGGATCGAATATCGACGAGGGCTGGACCCGCTGGCTGCTCGAACGCTATGCCTTCGCGCCCAAGAGCCTGTACAATGCCGACATCAAGGGCGGACTTGCGGGCAAGTACGACACCATCGTCATCCCCGACCTCAATGCCCCCGGCAAAGCCCGCCCCGGCGACATCGCGCCGGCGTCGGACACGGTTTCCGCCTATAAGGGGCCGCTCGCCTCGCTGATGGACGGTTTCAGCCCCAGCCAGATGCCCGCCCCCTATGCCGGCGGCATCGGCAAGGACGGCGCGGAAAAGCTGAAGGCATTCGTGAGCGGCGGCGGCACGCTGGTGGCGCTCAACAATGCCTCCGACGCGGTCATCGACCTGTTCGACCTGCCCGTGACCAACATCCTCAAGGATGTGAAGAGCGATCAGTTCTTCTGCTCCGGCGCCCTGCTCGCGGTCGATCTGAAGCCGGGCACGTCGGTCGCCGCCGGCATGCCCGGCAACCCGATCGTGATGTTCGAGCGCGGCCCCGCCTTCGCCCCCAAGCCCGGCTTCAAGGGCGAGGTGCTGGCCTCCTACGCGGCATCGGGCAATCCGCTGCGCAGCGGCGTGCTGCTCCACCCGGAGATGATCCAGGGCAAGGCCGCCGCCATCGAAGTCGATTATGGCAAGGGCAAGATCTACCTCTACGGCTTCAAGCCGCAGTGGCGCGCCCAGTCGCATGGCACCTACAAGCTGCTGTTCAACACCCTCTATCCCGACAGCGGCAAATAAGATCGCGGGAGAGACAGGAAGGGCGCCGGCTTCTGCATGAGCCGGCGCCCTTTTCCTTTGGGCATCATAGGGGCACTGTCCCCTCCGTCCGGACGGATCAGATTAAATTGTCCGGGCCTTATCTGGCCGGATGATCGGGCGCCGCGCCGGCCGTTGCCGCCGGGCCGAAGCGGGCGACCAGATCATAGGCGTCGCCCAGGAACAGCTGCCGCACATAGGTGATGCGATCCGCGCCGCGCCATGTCCGGCGCTCGACGCACAGGCATGCCGATCCGACCGGGATGTGCAGCAGCCTTGCTTCCTCGCCAATCGCCGACACCGCGGAAATCCGGGTCTCCGCCTCGGTCCAGGGCACATGCTGGAGCAGCCATGTGCCGGGCGAGAGGCCCGCGATATCCGCCTCCACGATCCCCGGCACCGCCTTCACGCTGACGAGGCGATGCTCGACCGCGAGCGGCACATGATTGGCCAGGTGAACCCCCTCCAGCTGCATCAGTTCGCCCTCGCCCGCCAGCGACACCTCCTCCTGCGATCCCGGCGCGGGCGGGCGCAGCCGCTGGGTCAGCGGCGCATAGGCATAGCTCTGCCCCCGCTCGCGGATCTGGGCGGACAGGTCCGGCACGTCGAGCACCATCGAATGCACGCGCGGCCGCGCCACGAAGGTGCCCGCGCGCTTGCGCCGGTCGATCAGCCCCGCCGAGAGCAGCGCCGACAGCGCCTTGTTCACGGTCATGCGCGAGCAGCCGTAAAGCTGCATCAGATCCTGCTCGATCGGCAGCCGGTCGCCCGGCGCCAGCGCGCCCGACAGGATGCGTGTCTCGAAGTCCGTTCTTATCCGTTCATGCAACGGCTGTCTCACGCGGTCAGCCCCCTCAACACCGCGAGAAAGCGCGCGCCCACCCGCGCGCGCTCCCGGTGCCGTCCACCGCTAACGACCTTTGCGCCATATCGCCAGACGCAATCGATGCCCGCCCGCCCCGCCGCGAAGATCAGCCCGTCGAGCAGCGTCGCGGGTTCGCGCACGGCCAGCGAGACATGCCGGGAATCGAGGCTGACGATATCCGCCGGCAGGCCGACCGCAAGCCCGGACGCAACACCCAGCGCCGCCGATCCGCCCGCCATCGCGGCGGCGAAGATATCCGCGCCGGTCGACCGCCCCGCCCCGCGCGCCAGCATGTTGCGCCCGCGATGCTGCAACCGCTGGCCATATTCCAGCAGGCGCAATTCCTCGGTCGCGTCGATCAGCACATTGGAATCGCTGCCGATGCCATAGCGCCCGCCCGCCGCCAGAAAGGGCTCGGCCGGAAAGATGCCGTCGCCCAGATTTGCCTCGGTGATCGGGCACAGCCCGGCCACCGCGCCGGAACGCGCCATCGCCTCCGCTTCCTGCCCCGTCATGTGGGTCGCATGGACAAGGCACCAGCGCGCATCGACATCGGCATGGTCGAGCAGCCATGCGACCGGGCGCTGGCCGCTCCAGGCAAGGCAATCCTCCACCTCGCGCATCTGCTCGGCGATGTGGATATGGACGGGCCGCCCGCGCGCCATGGCGTCCAGCAGGGCAAGCTGCTGCGGCGACACCGCGCGCAGGCTGTGCGGCGCGATGCCGACGATCGCGTCTGGCAATGACCGGGCTGCCTGCCCGGCGGCCTCCAGCAGCAGGGCATAGCCGTCGATATCGGTGATGAAGCGGCGCTGGTCCGGGCGGGGCGGCAGGGCGCCGAAACCGGCATGGGCGTAGAAGACCGGCAGCAGGGTCAGGCCGATGCCGCTTTCCGCCGCCGCCGCGACGATCGCGCCGCTCATCTCCGCGCGGTCGGCAAAGGGTTGCCCGTCGCGATCATGGTGCAGATAATGAAATTCGCCGACGCGGGTGAAGCCGCTTTCCAGCATCTCGACATAGCCGAGCGCGGCGATGGCCTGCACATCCTGCGGCGTCATCCGGTCGACAAAGCGATACATGACATCCCGCCAGGTCCAGAAGCTGTCGCCCGAAGGCCCACGGATTTCGGCAAGCCCCGCCATGCCGCGCTGGAAGGCATGGCTGTGCAGATTGGGCATGCCGGGCAGCGCGCAACCATGCCGCTCCTCCTCTCCGGGGCGATGCTGCGCGCCGGTCTCCACCGACGCGATCCGGCCTGCGTCGAGCGCGATCCGCACGTCCGACGCCCAGCCTTCCGGCAGCAGGGCCCGGTCGAAAAACAGGGCCTGTCCGGGGTTGCTCCTATGCGTCTGCATCAATTTCCTCCCCAACTTCCTTCGCGCCTATTTTTTGTCTATACATTAAATCCGAATGGTGCAATCACCGGCGTGCGACATGGTGAGGGATAGCCCGATGATACAGTGCGACAGGCTATGGAAAGAGGCGCGGCTGGCAACGCTGGCGGGCGATGATCTGGGCATATGCGAGCAGGGAATCGTCGCCGCGAAGGACGGGCGCATCGTCTATGCCGGCCCGGCCGCCGACGCCCCCGCACTGGCCGCGGACGAGACGATATCCTGCGATGGCCGCTGGATCACGCCCGGCCTGATCGACTGCCACACCCATCTGATCCACGGCGGCAATCGCGCGCAGGAATTCGAGATGCGGCTCGCCGGCGCCTCCTATGAAGAGATCGCGCGGGCCGGCGGCGGCATCGTCTCGACCATGCGGGCGACGCGCGCCGCCAGCGAGGACGATCTGGTCGCCGGCGCCCTCCCCCGGCTCGACGCGCTGATCGCCGAAGGCGCGACGACGGTCGAGGTGAAGTCGGGCTACGGCCTCGATCTGGAAACCGAATTGCGGATGCTCCGCGTGGCCCGGCGGCTGGGCGACGAGCGCCCGGTGCGGATCGCGACGACCTTCCTTGGCGCCCATGCGCTCCCCCCGGAATATGCCGGCGACCCGGACGGCTATGTCGCCCTGCTGTGCGACGATCTGCTGCCACAGGTCGCGGCGCTGGGCCTTGCCGATGCGGTGGACGCCTTTTGCGAGGGCATCGGTTTCTCGCTCGCGCAGACACGGCGGCTGTTCGATGCCGCCGCCCGCCACGGCCTGCCGGTCAAGCTCCATGCGGAGCAGCTTTCCAACCTTCACGGCGCGCGCCTCGCCGCCGAACATGGCGCGCTGTCCGCCGATCATCTGGAGCATCTGGACGAGGACGGCGTCGCCGCCATGGCGAAGGCCGGGACGGTCGCGACCCTGCTGCCGGGCGCCTATTATTTCGTGCGCGAGACGCAGTTGCCGCCGGTCGACGCGCTGCGCCGCGCGGGCGTGCCGATCGCGCTCGCGACGGACTGCAATCCGGGCACCTCGCCGCTCACCTCGCTGCTGCTGACGATGAACATGGGCGCGACGCTGTTCCGCCTGACCGTTGCGGAATGCCTGGCCGGGGTGACGCGCAATGCCGCCCGCGCGCTCGGCCTTGGCGACAGCATCGGCACGCTGGAGGCCGGCAAGCGCTGCGACCTTGCGATCTGGGACATCGCGCGCCCGGCCGAGCTTGTTTATCGCATGGGGTATAATCCGCTCCATGCGCGCATCTGGAGTGGTCAATGAACGATATCGTCCTGTATCCCGGCGAAGTGACGCTCGCGCAATGGCGCGCGATCTATCGTGGCGCGGCTGTGCGGCTTGATGCCGCGTCGGCTCCCCTGATCGCGCAAAGCGCCGCCGCCGTCGCCCGCATCCTCGCCAAGGGCAAGCCGGTCTACGGGATCAACACCGGCTTCGGCAAACTCGCCAGCGTGCGCATCGGCGACGAAGACCTCGCTACCCTGCAACGGAATATCGTGCTCAGCCATGCGGCGGGCACCGGCGCGCCCTCCCCCGTGCCCGTCATCCGCCTGATGATGGCGCTGAAGCTCGCCAGCCTCGCGCAGGGCGCCTCGGGCGTCCGCCCCGAAACGGTGGCGCTGCTGGAAGCGATGCTGGTGAAGGGCCTGACCCCGGTGGTGCCCTGCCAGGGGTCGGTCGGCGCCAGCGGCGACCTTGCACCGCTGGCGCATATGGCGGCGGCGATGATCGGCGTGGGCGAGATTTTCGTCGGCGACGACCGCCTGCCCGCAACGCAGGCACTGGCGCAGGCCGGGCTCGCCCCCATCGCGCTTGGCCCCAAGGAAGGGCTGGCGCTGCTCAACGGCACGCAATTCTCGGCCGCCAATGCGCTTGCGGGATTGTTCGAGGCGGAATTGCTGTTCCAGTCCGCCCTCATCACCGGCGCACTCTCGACGGAGGCGGCCAAGGGCTCCGACACCCCGTTCGATCCGCGCATCCACACGCTGCGCCGTCATGCCGGGCAGATCGAGACGGCGGCGGCGCTTCGCGCGCTCATGGCCGGCTCGGCGATCCGCGCCAGCCATCTGGACAACGACGCGCGCGTGCAGGACCCCTATTGCCTGCGCTGCCAGCCGCAGGTGATGGGCGCCGCGCTCGACATCCTGCGTCAGGCCGCGACCACGCTGGAGATCGAGGCGAACGGCGTGTCCGACAATCCGCTGATCTTCCCGGACAGCGATGAGGCGCTGTCGGGCGGCAATTTCCACGCCGAGCCCGTCGCCTTCGCCGCCGACATCATCGCCATGGCGATATGCGAGATCGGCTCCATCGCGGAACGGCGCATCGCCATGCTGGTCGATCCCGCGCTGTCCGGCCTGCCCGCCTTCCTCACGCCCAAGCCCGGCCTCAACTCCGGCTTCATGATCCCGCAGGTGACGGCGGCCGCGCTGGTCTCCGAGAACAAGCAGCGCGCCTATCCCGCCAGCGTCGATTCCATCCCGACCTCCGCCAATCAGGAGGATCATGTGTCGATGGCCGCCCATGGCGCCCGCCGCCTGCTCGACATGGCGGCCAATGCGACGGCGGTGATCGGCATCGAATGGCTGGCGGCGGCGCAGGGCGTCGATTTCCACGCGCCGCTGACGACGAGCCCGCCGTTAGCCGCAGCGCACGACTGCCTGCGCGGCGCGGTGCCGACGCTGGACGACGACCGGCATTTCTACCCGGACATGGAGGCGGCCAACGCCCTCATCCGCTCGGGGGCGCTGGCCGCCGCCGCCGGAGACGGCCTGCCGGGCGTCGCATGACCGGCTGGCTGGATATCGTGCCGGGGGACGCGCCGCTGATCGTCGCCTTCCCCCATAGCGGCACCGGCCTTGCCGATGTCGCGGACCAGTTCCGCTCGCCCTGGCTCGCCCGGCGCGATGCGGACTGGTGGGTGGACCGGCTCTACGGCTTCGCCCGCGATCTGGGCGCGACCACGGTGCGGACCGCGATCTCGCGCAGCGTGATCGACGTCAACCGCGATCCCTCCGGCGCGTCGCTCTATCCGGGGCAGGCGACGACGGAACTGTGCCCGACGACCAGCTTCGACGGCGATCCGCTCTATGCCGGCGACGGCCCCGACGCGGCGGAGATCGCCCGGCGGCGCGCGACATGGTTCGATCCCTATCACACAGCGCTGGCGGGAGAGATCGCCCGGCTGCGCGTGCGCCATCCCCGCGTCGTCCTCTACGATGCCCATTCGATCCGCAGCCATGTGCCCCGGCTGTTCGACGGCGATCTGCCGCAGTTCAACATCGGCACGAACAATGGCGCGACCTGCGATCCCGCGCTTGCCGCCGCGGTCGAGGCGCTGTGCGCCGCCAGCGGCCGCAGCCATGTGCTCAACGGACGCTTTCGTGGCGGATGGACGACCCGCCATTATGGCCAGCCGGAACGCGGCATCCACGCCATCCAGATGGAACTGGCGATCCGCGGCTATATGGACGAGCCGGATGCGCCGGACGAAGCCAGCTGGCCGCCCGCTTTTGATCCCGCCCGCGCCGCCGGGATCGCCCCCATCCTCACCGACATCATGAAGGCGTGCATCGCCTTCGCCCTTCAGGAAAGCAGAGCATGACCCGTATCGACAACAGCCGCATCATCAAGCCCGCGACCGGCGCGGCATTGAGCGCGAAAAGCTGGCTGACCGAAGCGCCGTTGCGGATGCTGATGAACAACCTGCATCCCGATGTCGCCGAACGGCCCGAGGAGCTGGTCGTCTATGGCGGCATCGGCCGCGCCGCGCGCGACTGGGAAAGCTATGACAGGATCGTGGAGACGCTGCGCCGGCTGGAAGACGACGAGACGCTGCTGGTCCAGTCCGGCAAGCCGGTGGGCGTGTTCCGCACCCATGCCGACGCGCCGCGCGTGCTGATCGCCAATTCCAACCTCGTCCCCCACTGGGCGACCTGGGAGCATTTCAACGAGCTCGATAGGCGCGGCCTGGCCATGTACGGGCAGATGACGGCCGGATCGTGGATCTATATCGGCACCCAGGGCATCGTGCAGGGCACCTATGAAACCTTTGTCGAGATGGGCCGCCAGCATCATGGCGGCGACCTGTCGGGCAAATGGCTGCTGACCGCCGGCCTTGGTGGCATGGGCGGCGCGCAGCCGCTGGCCGCCGTGATGGCGGGCGCCTCCTGCCTCGCCATCGAATGCCAGCCCAGCCGCATCGAGATGCGCCTGCGCACCGGCTATCTGGATGTCGCGGCCGACACGATCGAGGAGGCGATGGCGATCATCGAGAAAAGCTGCGCGGAGAAGACGCCGGTGTCGGTCGGCCTGCTCGGCAATGCGGCGGAGATCCTGCCCGAGATGTTCAGGCGCGGCATCCGCCCCGACCTGCTGACCGACCAGACCAGCGCGCATGACCCGGTGAACGGCTACCTCCCCGCCGGCTGGACCGTCGCCCAATGGATCGAGCGGCGCGAGCGCGAGCCCGAAGCGGTGGCGAAGGCCGCCAGGGCCTCCATGGCCGTCCATGTCCGCGCGATGCTGGATTTTCAGGCGGCGGGCGTGCCGACCACCGATTATGGCAACAATATCCGCCAGATGGCGCTGGACGAGGGCGTGGAAAACGCCTTTGCCTTCCCCGGCTTCGTCCCCGCCTATATCCGCCCGCTCTTCTGCCGGGGCATCGGCCCGTTCCGCTGGGTCGCGCTCTCGGGCGATCCGGAGGATATCTACAGGACCGACGCGAAGGTGAAGGAGCTGCTGCCGGACGACGCGAACCTCCACAACTGGCTCGACATGGCGCGGGAGAAAATCCAGTTCCAGGGCCTGCCCGCGCGCATCTGCTGGGTCGGGCTTGGCGACCGCCATCGCCTCGGCCTCGCCTTCAACGAGATGGTGGCGAAGGGTGAGCTGAAGGCGCCCGTCGTCATCGGCCGCGACCATCTGGATAGCGGCTCCGTCGCCTCCCCCAATCGCGAGACGGAAGCGATGCGCGACGGCAGCGATGCGGTGAGCGACTGGCCGCTGCTCAACGCCCTGCTCAACACCGCGAGCGGCGCGACCTGGGTGTCGCTGCATCATGGCGGCGGCGTCGGCATGGGCTATTCGCAGCATAGCGGCATGGTGATCGTCGCCGACGGCACGGCGCAAGCAGCGAAGCGGCTGGAGCGGGTGCTGTGGAACGATCCGGCGACCGGCGTCATGCGCCATGCCGATGCGGGCTATGCCATCGCGCTGGATTGCGCGCGCGAAAAGGGGTTGGACCTGCCGGGCATATTGGGGTGAGCAACACGTCGATCCGCGCACCGATCCGCATCGCCGACTGCCCGCCGGTGCCATGGAAAAATGGCGGCGGCACGACGCGCGAAATCGCCGTCTACCCGCCCGGCGCGGGCATGGACGATTTCCTGTGGCGGATCAGCATGGCCCGGGTGGACCGGCCCGGGCCGTTCTCCGCCTTTCCCGGCGTCGACCGCGTGCTCGCGGTGCTGGACGGCACATTGCGCCTGACCGCCCCGAACGCCCCGAACATCGAAGCCCATGTCATGACCGGGCAGAGCCCGCCCCACGCCTTCGATGGCGATGCGGCGATATGGGGAGAACCGCTGGGCGGCCCCGTGCTCGACCTCAACGTCATGGCCCGGCGGGCGCAGTGCGCCATCGCCATGCGGCGCCTGCCCGCCGGGGCGATGGCGGATGTCAGGGGCACGACCTTCCTGACCGCGCTGGAGCCCATGGAGATCGGATCGGTGGCGCTGGGTCGGCTGGACAGCCTGCGGCTGGACCGCCCCGTGCGTCTGCCCGGCGCCGCCATCCTCACGCATCTGACCTGATCGGGTATCAGCGCATCAGAGCATCCCGGCGGGAGGATATCAGCGGCGGACGTCCATGTTCCCGCTCCGGAACGCGTCCAGGTCCCTCTGGGTGAAGAGCGAGGCATCGCCGGGCAGCGAGTGCTTGAGCGCGCTGATCGCCAGCCCGGTTTCCGCCGCCTCCGCGATATCCTTTCCGCCCCGCAGCGCATGCAGCACGCCCACGGCAAAGCCGTCCCCCGCGCCGATGCGGTCGACAATGCCGGAAATGTCTATCTCCGCCGTCTGGGCCTGATCCTCGCGCGTGTCGATCCGCGCGGAGATGCGATGGCGGTCGCTGTCCTCCACATGGCGCGCGGTCGAGGCGATGAGCGACAGCCGGGGAAAGGCGGCGAAGGCGATCTCGGCCGCCTCGCGCCGCCGCTCCGCGCCATCGCCCGACAAGGACCGGTCGAGCAGCAGCGCGATGTCGCGATGATTGCCGAACAGGATATTCGCATGGCCGACCAGCTCGTGCAGGATCGCGCGCGGATCGCTGTCCCACCGCTCCCACAGGCGCGCGCGATAATTGCCGTCGAAGGAGAGCGTGATGCCCCGGTCGCTGGCCGCCCGCGCCGCGGCCAGCGCGGCACGGGCCGGGTCCGGGCCCAGCGCCGGGGTGATGCCCGACAGATGCAGCCAGTCCGCCCCGTCCAATATCCGGTCCCAGTCCCAATCCTCGACCGGCGCGCAGGCGAAGGCGGAATGTTCGCGGTCGTAAATCACCTCGGTCGCGCGCAGGCCCGCGCCCGGCACGGCCACATAGAGCCCCATGCGCCCGCTGCCGCGACGGATATGGCGGCAATCGACGCCATTGCCGCGCAGGAAGGTGATCGCCGCCTCGCCCATGTCATTGTCGGGCAGGGCGCTCGCCATGGCGACCTCATGGCCCAGGCGCGCAAGGCCCGACGCGATATTGGCCTCGGCCCCCGCCACCCAGACATCCAGCCTGGGCGACTGCAGCAGCAATTCGCGCCGGGGCGGCGACAGGCGCAGCATGATTTCCCCGAAAGTGACCAGCCGTGCCATCAGGCCCCGCCCTCCATCATCATCCTGTCGACCATCGCGCCCCGCCTATTTCGACGCAGCGCGGATGCGGGTTTCGGGCACCGGCAGATAGGCCTTGGGCGCGCCGGTGAAGGCGACCTCCAGCCGGTCGAGCGTGAAGCCCGGGTCCATCGCATAGACGGTGACGCTGTGGGCGCCGGGCGCCAGGCGCAGATCGGGCACGGTTTCCACCGCCGCGTTCATCTCCACATTATTCTGCCACCGCTGGCTGAATTCGGGCGCGGCGAAATTGAGGATCTGGAGCGGCCCATTGTCGACCGACACCGCCGCGCGCATGCCATTGTCCGACGTCACCGGCAGGAAGGGCAGCGCGATCACCTTCAAGGTCGCGGGGTCTTCCGTCGTCGTCGTCGAGAACCGCCAGGTGGCCGAGGGAGCCTTGCGGATCGCGGCCTCGTCCGATCCCCGGATGGTGGGGGTCTGCAGCGTGGCCTGGATGGAGGCGCCGGTATGCCCCAGCCCTTCGATCACCTTCCAGCCGGGCGACATCGCGTCGGCATGGCTCGCATAGATCGACACGATGCGGTTGAATTCCATGAAGGAGACGTTCGGCACGGTGTTTTCCGGCGCGATGTTGACGCCGACCGGGAAGGTGCGCAGGCCACCCTCGCACTGGAAGCTGACGATCCCCTTGCCTTCCTTGGGCGCATGGGCCCAATCGATCGCGATCTGCACCCGCTCCTCCAGATTGCCGGGGGTCAGCGTACCGCCCGCCGTGCTGATCTTGATCCAGGGCACATCGGCGGTCGCGGTCCACTTCACCGTGTCCGGGCTCTGCAGATAGAGGTCGATGAAGCGGCTGTTCTGCAGTTCCGGGTGGAACAGCGTCAGCACCGGCGAATGCACGCGGATGAGGTGGGGCAGCTTGTTGAAGAATTCGACCGGCTCTCCCGGCGTCGATCCGCGCCCGTCGAAGATCGCCCCGCTCTCCGTCACCATGCCGCAGCCGCTATTGCCTTCGGTTTTCCAGGTCGGGACAAAGGGGTTCTGGTAGACGGCCAGGCCGTGCGGCTTCATCCCCATCATGTAGCGCCACTTGCCGCCCGCAATCTCCTCGTTGAACCGGGTGCCCGCCGCGTCGATGTCGGCCTGCGCCTTTTCCACCGCGGCGCTGTAGCTGTTGGCGCTGGCCCGGCGCTGCATGGCATAGCCGATCGCCTTGTCCAGGTTGAGCTGGCGGCGGTTGAAGGCGCTGGCCAGGTCGACCGGGAACTGGACCAGTTCGTAGAAGGCATCCTTGCGGTCGGCCGCGGTCTTCGACGCCAGGTCGGCCACCTGCTGCTCCAGCCCGGTATAGGCCGCGATCCGGCGCGCATTCTCGTCGCCGAATTCGTCCATGTTGAAATCGGTCTGGCGAATGGGCGTGGCGGGCAGCGTGCGGGTGAAGGCCATGAATTCGGGATTGCGATCGAAGGCCAGGTCATATTGGCGCCAGAGGATGTCGGCGATGGGATCGGCCGCCGCCGCGCCAAAGCTTTCCCCGGTAAAACCGCGCAGATGCTGCTTCACGCTGGCGACATCGGGATATTTCTCGGTGTCGAAGGCCAGGTCGAGAAACAGCTGCATCAGATATTCGCCCGGCTTGATGTCGCCGACATTGAGAATCCACATCCGCCGCGCATCCATCTGATAGGCTTTGGTCATCTCTTCCCACATCAGCGCCGGATGGGTGTTCGCCATCAGCAGGTAGGACATGGGATAGCCCCAGTAGGAGATGTGGTAATAGACGCCCGCCCCGCCGGAACGCGCGCGCTCCTTCGCGTTGCTCAGCCGGCGGATATAGCCGTAATTGTCGTCCGGCCAGTTGAGCGTGACATAATCGGGCACCTTGAGCCCGGAATCATAGGCCGGCAGCACTTCCTTATAGGGGGTGAAGACCTGCGGGATCGCCGACGCCGGCTTGCCCAGCGTATCGCTGAGCATCTTCTGCTCGTCGCCCAGCACCTTTTCGAGCAGCCGGGCCTGGTCCTGCGGCGTGTTCGCGCCGGGGATCGGCCGATCCTCCAGCCCGCGCATGCCGACACTGTACATGGTTTCATACGGGCTGGCATTGCGCACCGCCTCGCGCCAATATTCAAGGACATTGTCCTTGTTGGTCAGGTAGTTATAGGGTCCGCGCTTCTCCTCATCCCACTCGCGCAGGTTGGTGCGGGTCATCATCTCCGCATGCGAGCTGGCGCGAACCAGCCCATAAGCCGACGCCAGCGCATTATTGCCTTCGACCTGGTTGAAGGATTTGCCGATGCCGCGCATCGCCGGCCAGAAGATATTGGCCTTGAGCCGCCACATCAGCTCAAAGACGCGGGCATAGGTCTTGGGGCCCAGATCATGCAGCTTGGGGTCATAGGTATTGGCGGCCCAGGGCCACAGGCCGAATTCCTCGTCGTTGAGGAAAATGCCGCGATATTGGACCGAAGGCGTATGCGAATAGCGCAGGGCGCCGTCGACGTTCAGCGTCGCCTGGCGCCGGATGGTGACGTCCGCCCACCATTCGAACGGCGATACGCCCAGCTCGCGCGACAGGTCGGTCACGCCCCAGATCGCGCCGCGCACATCCGAACCGAAGATCAACAGGGCGTCGCGCCCGCCATCCTTCACCATGGCGCGGCCATAGGTTTCCCATTTGCCCGCGATCGGTGCCGCGCTGATGCCATTGGCCTTCAGCAGCGCCGCGATCCTGGGCGCGCTGGCAAGACCGACGATGATTTCCGGGCCCGATCCGCCCGCGCCGCCATTCGCCCCGCCGGTCCTGACCTGCGGCGGCTTTCCGGTCAGCGCCGCGATGTCGCGCGCCAGCAGGTCCGCGGCCTTCGCCAGCGGCGCGGCATCCGTATCGTCATGCACGATCGTGGGCACAGCCTTGCCGTCGAACACGACCATATCGGCCGCATGGGCGATCGTCGATCCTCCCAGCATCAGGGCTGCCGCAAGAGCGTGACGGATGCGCATCATGAACCTCTCCTCACCTGTTTCCAGCCTGTGCCGGCGTGCCGCCCCTGGCGGCACATCCAAATCGCCAGCGCCTCGACCATGGGCGCACTGGAAAATTAATTTTTACCAATTGGAATTACGACACACTATATTGTCTTACATTGGTGTCAATCGACCTTGCCAACATGAGAGGTTATTTGGCATCATTATGGTGGAGCTGGCCCGGATAGCCCTCACATGTGCCGTCAAGCCCGGCCTTGCCGAAAACCGGCCCACCGGCTAGGTCACATGGTTTGACATGATAAGGAACGCGAATTCGCGCAATGAACGTCCAGTCTGATCCGCACCCCGAACGCCTGTACCTGCAGGCGGCCCGTCAATTGGAGCGGTCGATCCAGCTGGGCATCTACCCCGTCAACAGCCGCCTGCCCGCAGAGCGCGAACTGGCGGAAACCCTGCATGTCAGCCGCCCCACGGTGCGGGAGGCGATCATCGTGCTGGAACTGCGCGGGCTGGTGCAGACCCGGCATGGCGCGGGCGTCTATGTGCTGTCGTCCACGCCGAGCGCGCCGGTGATGGACAATGTCGCCGCCGATGTCGGCCCCTTCGAAGTGACGGAGGCCCGGCGCCTGTTCGAGGGCGAGGCCGCGGCGCTGGCCGCCACGACGATCAGCGACACCGAACTGGCCGAGCTGGAGGGTTTTGTCGACCGCATGGCCGACCACAGCATCGACCAGGCCATAAGGGAAAAGGCCGATCGCGGCTTTCACCTGACCCTGGCGCGGGCGACACGCAACGAAGCCGTCGTCAATGTCGTGCAGTCGCTGTGGGACATGCGCTACCGCTCGCCGCTCTGCGTCTATTTCTTCAGCCTCGCGCGCGACATGGGCATCCAGCCGCCGGTCGACGACCATCGGCTGATCCTGGAGGCGCTGCACATGCATGACCCCGATGCCGCGCGACAGGCGATGCGCGCCCATCTGGCACGGGTGACGGACAGCCTGTTCCGTGCCACCGAGCATGACGCGCTGGAACGCGCCCGGCTGAAGGTGGACGAGCGCCGCCATGATTTCGCCCGCCGCGCGGGGATCGTCGAACGGCCGTCCTGACCGGGGCGCTGCTGCCCCCTGTTCTTCCGCAATAGCCACCCATCGCCCCGCGCCCCAATGGGCCGGCAAGGCGCGATCTGTGGTGCGCCCGGGCGCCGCGCCGGCGTGCGGACATCCCGTTCCTGCGCCATGACCGCCCGCAAATCTACCCTCGTCCGGACGGAATGGGGATCGCCCCGGCGCTCCCCGGCCGCACAAAAAAAAGGGCGCGGCCAGAGGCCAGCGCCGATAGTTTTCCAGGGGAAGGGGGAGGACCAACCCTGGGCTGGATGAGGACCGGGGCCCGAAGACCCCGGTCGTTCATCAGAACTTGTAGGTGACGCCCGCTTCGAACGTGCGTCCGGAGTGGATGTTGTAGAGGACGTCCTTACGCTGCGAGTCCATATAATAGACGGTGTGCTCGTCGGTCAGGTTGCTGCCGCTCAGCGACAGCTTGAAGTGATCGTTGATCGAGTAGGTCATGGACGCATCGACGAAGGTGGTCGGCGCCACCAGGTCGATGTCGCTGCCCGTGCCGACCGACGGCACCGCGCGGATATAGCCCGAACGGTAGTTCAGCGACCCGCGGAGGCTGAACTTGCTATCCTCATAATAGAGCGTCGCATTCGCCTGGTTCTTCGACAGGCCGATCAGCGGCTGGACCACCGTGGCGGCGGAACTGGTGTTGAGGAAATATTCGATGTTGGACGTGACGCGGGTATAGTTGAACAGCGCCCCCATATTATGCAGGAAGCTCGGCAGGAAGTTGAACTGCTGCTGATAGTTGACTTCGAAGCCGCGCAGCGGGCCGCCGGGCGTATTGACCTGCTGCGAAATGGTGAAGTCATCGCCCGCCGTCACCGACGTGCCCTGGAGCAGGCTGACCGGCAGGCCCGTCTGCGAGAAGGGCATGATAGTGGCGACAGTCTGGATATAGGTGTCGATCTTCTTGTAGAAATAACCGACCGACAACAGGCTGCCGCGACCGAAATACCATTCCGCCGACAGGTCCAGCGTCTTGGCCTTGATCGGTTCCAGATTGGGATTGCCGACGCTCGCCGCGCGGGTCAGCGGCGTGACGCTGGTGCCGGGCGAGAGCGAGGGCAGGTCGGGACGCGCCATCACCTTCGCCGCGGCCAGACGCAGCGTCAGCTTGTCGGTGATGTCCGCCGACAGGTTCAGCGACGGCAGCCAGTTGTCGTAGCTGCGGTTGACGGTGGTGGGAACCGATGTCGTCTGCCCCTGGAGATAGCCGAAGGACTTCTGGTCGGTGCGGACATAGCGCATCCCCAGGTCGCCGCGGATATGCACCGAACCCAGGTCGCCGTTCACCGCCGCCATCGCATAGGCCGACTTTTCGGTTTCGGTGATCGCATAGTTGCGGCCCAGATCGCGTCCGTCGTCGGCGCCGAAGAACTGGAAGGCCGGGTTATTGTAGAAATCGAACGTGGAAACGAACTTGTCCCAGTCCACCGTGCTCCAGGACGTCGGCACGCCGCCGGGCAGGCCCTTGCCGAAGCCGCTGACCGAGGTCGAAATGGAAGCCAGCGTCGTGCCCGACGGCAGCGCCGGGTTGACCGAGGAGGTGCGCTCTTCGTCGAAGGCGACGAATTTCGACCGGCGATATTGTCCGCCCACATGCAGCTTGAGCCAGTCATTGGCGTCGAAGGTCGCGTTGAGCTTCGCCATGCGGTTGTCGGTGGTCGCCCCGCCCCGGTTCGCGGTAGCCTGGCTGGTCATCGTGCCGTCCGCCGCGGTGTTGGGCGAATAGACGTAATTATTGGGGTCGTTGACGTCGAAACCGTAGTTGATGATCGCGAAATTGCTGTTCCGGATATCGTAGGAGAAGCCGTTCACATTATTGGCGAAGGTGATCACGTTCGCACGGATCGGCTCGCGCAGGCGCGACTGGTTGAGACCGACCTGCCCATCGACCCGGAAGCGATCGGAAAAGTCGTGCTTGAAGGTCAGCGTGCCCTGCTTGAGGGTCGTCGTGTAATCGTTGCGATAAGCCTGGCTGACGACATCGACGCCGTTGAACAGGCCATAGTCGACCGTGCCGTCGGGCGTGACATGCGCGTCGAGAACCGACGTTTCCGGCTTGCCCTGCGCAGCCGCGTTGCGGCCGAAGGACAGCGCCATCAGATAATAGTCGTCGCGCGACACCTTGTAACGCGTGTAGACGCCGTCCAGCACGATATCGGTATGGTCGTCGGGCTGCCACTGGAGCGAGCCGGTGAGGCCCAGGCGGGTGTAATGCTGGTCGCTGCGCTCGTAGCGCGGCAGGCGCGGCAGAAAGGCGTTCGCACTGTTGATCGCATCATAGGCGGCGGGGTTGGACGTGCGCGGCACGCCGTTGCCGCACATGGTCGGGCTGGAGCCGCGCAGGGCGTTGTTGCCCGGATTCTGCGGCGCGTAGCCGATGGGACTGCAGAAGCCGCCGTCCACGGTGGCCGGCAGGATGTTGGACGGGGCATAGCCTTCGTCGCGGGTGTCGCGCTGGGCATAGGCGGCGGCGATCAGGATGCCGAACTGGCCGTCGCTGCCGAACTTCTTCGACACCAGGCCCGTCAGGCGCGGCCCGGCATCATCGGCCAGGTCGCCATAGACCGCCTTGGCCGAAGCCGACAGGACGAAGTCGTCACGGAAATCGAAGGGACGCGGCGAGCGCAGATCCACGGTCGCGCCCAGCGATCCTTCCTCGATATCGGCCGAACTGCTCTTGCGCACCGTCAGGCTGGAGAAGATTTCGGAGGGATAGGCGCTGAAGTCGAAGGCGCGGCTGCGGCTCGACCCGCCGCCGCTATTGTTGATGTCGGTCTGGGCAACCTGGGAGTTCGCCTCCATGCCGCCGATCAGGACGCGAGTGAAGAGCGGGGGAAGTCCGCGCACGGTGATCTGGCGGCCTTCGCCGCCGTCGCCGCGGGCCAGCGCCACGCCGGGCACGCGCTGCATCGATTCCGCCAGGTTGGAATCGGGGAATTTGCCGATATCCTCCGCCAGGATGGTGTCGACCAGGCCGGAGCTTTCCTTCTTCAGCGCCAGCGCGTTGTCGAGGCTGCTGCGGAAGCCGGTAACGACAATGTCTTGCGCGGCATCGCCGCTACCGGCAGCCTCATCAGCCGCCGCGCCCGGTGCAGTCGGGCTTGGCTGAGACTGTTGAGGCGGTACTTGATCCTGCGCCCATGACGGCACAGCGACGATCATCGCGGCGGTCATCGCCGAAACCGAAACGCCGAATTTAAGAACAGTTCCTCTCACGTCATCCTCCCTATATCGACCCACCGGGCCGGCTTTCCCGAATACGCCTCAGGCGGCAGCCCCACTTTAATCGGCTCCATGAGGGAGGCCGCGGGCGACAATCCGCAAAACGCGCCCGATCTTAGATCGCCGGGTTGGCCATTTGGTAAGTCGAAACGTAAAAGCTGTAAAGCCAATTTTTTATTGGTAAGTCACATGTGTAACGAATGTGCCTGACAGAGGGGATAGACATTCCCCTTTCATCG
This sequence comes from Sphingobium aquiterrae, assembly GCF_037154135.1. Classification (NCBI taxonomy): domain Bacteria; kingdom Pseudomonadati; phylum Pseudomonadota; class Alphaproteobacteria; order Sphingomonadales; family Sphingobiaceae; genus Sphingobium; species Sphingobium aquiterrae. Next base: position 178,557 of record NZ_JBANFL010000008.1, on the reverse strand, counting down.
CCGTCGCCCACCCACCCGGCCCCATGGGCAAACCGCCCAGAATTCAGGGGTTTCGAGGCGTCGGCCTGCCCCGACACACCCTGTCGAGAACCGCCCGTGGGGCGCATGGCACGGGGCAACCATCCCGGTGCCGGGGCTGCGATATCCAGGCCATCCGGTCAGGCAGCCAGGATCGGCGACCGCAAATGAAGGCTCCTGGGCATGGCGCAAACCGGCCCGGCCAGGCAGAGTCGGCGATCGGGAACCGGCAATCCACACGCCCGATCCGCGCATGCGCATCATCATCCTCTCCCCCTGGCCTCTCCTCTTGGCCTCTCCTCCTGGGATCATGAGGGGCTGCGTGCAGATGCGCCGATATTCGCCATCCTGTCCGGTATGGCATTGCCGGCCATCGCCCCCATTTTCGCGCATCTGGCGCGCGGCGGCATCCCAAGGCACCATCTCTCTCAATAGTGAGTTGACAGAACTGTCAGACCTGTTGCAGTCTTCTGTCATAATGAATGTCCGATGAGTCGACCTGCGGTGGATGATGTCGGCCGCAAAACAGAGAGAGGAGTATGCGCGATCCCTGATCGATCATATCTTGCGGCGCCCCTGCGGGCGCCTGCCGCTGCGTCGAACATCGGCGCTTCCCGCCCGACCGGGATTGCCGGTCGCATCCCCCTTCCTCTCATCATTCGGTAAGTCATGGCGCGCATCACTCACGCAAAGGTCATCGTCACCTGTCCGGGCCGCAATTTCGTCACGCTCAAGATCGAGACCGATCAGGGCGTCTACGGGGTTGGCGACGCCACGCTCAACGGACGCGAGCTGGCGGTCGCCAGCTATCTGAACGATCATGTGATCCCCTGCCTGATCGGGCGGGACGCGCATCGGATCGAGGATATCTGGCAATATCTCTACAAGGGCGCCTATTGGCGGCGCGGCCCCGTGACCATGAGCGCGATCGCCGCGGTCGACATGGCGCTGTGGGATATCAAGGGCAAGATCGCCGGCCTGCCGCTCTATCAGCTGCTGGGCGGCGCCAGCCGGGAAGCGGTGATGGTCTATGGCCATGCCAACGGCACGGACGTCGCCGAAACCATCGACAACGCGCTACGCTATCAGGCGGAGGGCTATAAGGCGATCCGCCTGCAGTCGGGCGTGCCGGGGCTCGCATCCACCTATGGCGTATCGAAGAACCGCTATTATTACGAGCCGGCGGATTCCGACCTTCCCTCGGAAAACTGCTGGTCGACCAGCAAATATCTCCGCTCGGTCCCGCCGCTGTTCGAACAGGCGCGCGATGCGCTGGGCTGGGACGTGCATCTGCTGCACGACATCCACCACCGCCTGACACCGATCGAGGCTGGGCGGCTGGGCAAGGATCTGGAACCCTATCGCCCCTTCTGGCTGGAGGATGCGACCCCGGCCGAGAACCAGGCGAATTTCCGCCTCATCCGCCAGCACACCACCGCGCCGCTGGCCGTGGGGGAGATCTTCAATTCGCTGTGGGACGCCAAGCAGCTGATCGAAGAGCAGCTGATCGACTATATCCGCGCGACCGTGGTCCATGCCGGCGGCATCACCCATTTGCGGCGGCTGGCCTCCTTTGCCGACATCCACAATGTCCGCACCGGCTGCCATGGCGCCACCGACCTGTCGCCCGTGTCCATGGCGGCGGCGCTGCATTTCGACCTGAGCGTGCCCAATTTCGGCATCCAGGAATATATGCGCCACACCGAGGAGACCGATGCGGTCTTCCCCCATGCCTACAGCTTTGCGGACGGCATGATGCATCCGGGCGATGCGCCGGGCCTTGGCGTCGACATCGATGAAGCACTCGCCGCGACATATGACTATAAGCGCGCCTTCCTGCCGGTGAACCGGTTGGAAGACGGCACCATGTTCAACTGGTAAGGCCGATGATGACCAAGATACAAAGCGCGGTTCCGCGCGGAAGGGTCCGCTGGATCATCTGCCTGCTGCTGTTCGCGGCGGTGGTGCTCAGCTATATCGACCGCCTGGTCCTCTCGGTGCTCAAGCCCACCTTGCAGGCGGACTATGGCTGGACCGAAACCGGCTATGGCGATGTCGTCTTCTGGTTCCAGGCCGCCTATGGCATCGGCTTCCTGCTGTTCGGCCGGCTGATCGACAAGGTCGGGGCCAAGATCGGCTATCTCGTGGCGATGAGCCTGTGGACGGTGGCCCATATGGCCCATGGCCTGGTGACATCGACCCTGGGCTTCACCTTGATGCGCATCCCCATGGCGCTGGGCGAATCGGGCACCTATCCTGCGGCGCTGGCCGCCGCGTCGGAATGGTTCCCCAAGCGCGAGCGGGCGCTGGCGATCGGCATCTTCAATGCCGGCGCCAATGTCGGCGCCATCGTGACCCCGCTGATCGTCCCCGTCCTGACACTCGCCATGGGCTGGCAGAGCGCCTTCTGGGTCACTGGCCTGTTCAATGTCGTGTGGATCGCCGCCTGGATCATCTTCTACCGGCGTCCGCGCGAACATCCCCGGATCACGCAGGAAGAGCTGGCCTATATCGAGGCCGATCCGCAGATCGAGCAGCGCCCCGTCGCATGGCGCCGGCTGCTCGCCACCCGGCAGGCCTGGGCCTATATGGCCGGCCGCTTCCTGATCGACCCGGTCTGGTGGATGTTCCTGTTCTGGCTGCCGGACTTCCTGCACCGGCGCTATGGCATCGACCTGTCGGGCTATGGTCCGCCGCTGGTCGCCGTCTACCTGATCTCCGACGCCGGCTCGATCATCGGCGGGCTTGCCTCCTCACGGATGCTGGCACGCGGGTTCAGCGCCAACCGGGCGCGCAAGCTGGCCATGCTCGGCTGCGCGCTGGTGGTCGTCCCCGTCGCCTTTGCCTCCGCGGCGCCCAATGCGATCATCGCGGTCGGCCTGATCGGCCTGGCCTGCGCCGGGCACCAGGGCTTTTCCAGCAACCTGTTCGCCATGCCGGCCGACCTGTTCCCGCGCTGGGCGCTCGGTTCGGTCGTCGGGCTGGGCGGCTTTGCCGGAGCGGTCGGCGGCATGATGATGAGCAAATTCGCCGGCTGGGTTCTGGAAACGGCGGGCAGCTACACGCCCATCTTCCTGCTGTGCGGCTTTGCCTATCTGCTGGCGCTGCTGGTCGTCCACCTCATCAACCCCAGCTATGCGCCGGTGACGAAATATGCCGTGGTCGACACCGACCAGACCGGCGCCGCCGCCGCCGCATCCTGAACCGGCCCTGCGATCCCGTCGCCCTTCCGGGGGGCGGGATCGCGGGCGGGGCGCGATCCGCTCAGGCGTCCAGCCGCTCCGCATGCCAGCGCAGATGATCCGCCATGACGGTGGAGATGAAATAATAGCTGTGGTCATAGCCCGGCTGCAGCCGCAGCGTCAGCGGGATACCGGCGGCGGCGCAGGCCGCCTGCAGCAGTTCCGGGCGAAGCTGTTCCGCGAGGAACGGGTCCGATTCGCCCTGGTCCACCAGCAGGCTTGAGACGCGGGCGCCATCCTCGATCAGCGCGACGGCGTCATGCGCCCGCCATGCGACCCGATCCGCGCCCAGATAGCCGCCCAGCGCCTTTTCGCCCCAGGGCACCTGGCCGGGCGCGACGATGGGCGCGAAGGCGGAAACGGCCCTGAAACGATCGGGGAAGGTCAGGCCGATGGTCAGCGCGCCATGGCCGCCCATGCTATGCCCCATGATCGACTGGCGCGCCATGTCGGCGGGAAAATGGGCGCCGACCAGCGCCGGCAACTCCTGCGTCACATAATGCCACATGCGGTAGTGCCGGTCGAACGGCGCCTGCGTCGCATCGACATAGAAGCCCGCGCCCAGCCCGAAATCATAGGCGCCCTCCGCATCGTCGGGCACGCCATCGCCGCGGGGCGAGGTGTCGGGCGCAACGAAGATCAGCCCCAGTTCCGCGCAGGCGCGGCGGAACTCGCCCTTCTCCGTCACATTGGCATGGGTGCAGGTGAGGCCGGAGAGATACCAGACGACCGGCAGCCTCGCGCCCGGCGCATGGGGCGGAACATAGACGGAAAAAGTCATGTCCGTGCCCGTGGCGCCAGACGCATGGCGATAGACGCCCTGCGTGCCGCCAAAGGCCCTGTTCGTGGAAAGCGTCTCCAGCACTGTTTCGGGTATCGTTTCAGGCATTGTTTCGGGCCTCATTGGAAAACCACGGTCCGGCCGCCGTTCAGGAACAATCGCCGTTCGCCAAAGGCGTTGACGGCGCGGGCCAGCACCTGCGCCTCGATATCGCGGCCGATGCGGATGAAATCCTCCACCGAGGCGCGATGATCCACGCGCTCGACCGCCTGCTCGATGATCGGGCCTTCGTCCAGGTCGCCGGTCACGAAATGCGCGGTCGCGCCGATCAGCTTCACACCCCGCTCATGCGCCCGGTGATAGGGGCGCGCGCCCTTGAAGCCGGGCAGGAAGCTGTGATGGATGTTGATGCAGCGTCCCGCCAGCCGCCGCGCGAAACCGCTCGACAGCACCTGCATATAGCGCGCCAGCACCAGCAGGTCGGCGCCCGCCTGCGCCATCAGCGCCTCGATCGCGCGCTCCTGCGCGTCGCGGCGCCCCTCATCGACGGGAAGATGATGCCAGGGCAGGCCATGCCATTCGACCAGCGGGCGCAGGCTGTCATGGTTGGAGACGACGCCGGCGATCTCCACCGCCAGCGTGCCGGTGCGCCAGCGATGGAGCAGGTCGTTGAGGCAATGCGAGCCCCTGGAGACCGCGATCAGCACGCGCGGCTTGCGGTCCGCCCCGGTCAGCGACCAGTCGAAGGCGAAGCGCGCGGCGACGGGCGCGAAGGCCGTGCGCAACGCCCCGCCACCGTCCGGCACATCGTCCGACACATCGCCCTGCCCGTCGCTATCGCCGCCGGTGAACAGCACGCGCATGAAGAATCGCCCGGTCTCAAGATCGGCATATTGCTGGCTGTCGAGGATGAAGCCGCCGCGTACCGCCAGAAACCCGCTGACGGCCGCAACGATGCCGACCCGGTCTTCGCAGGTCAGCGTCAATATCCATCCGGCATCAGTCACGGCGCGCGCCCGTCTCGCCCCGGCCCGGCGTCATCGGCTCATGCGTCCTCGGAATTGGGCGAAGGCGCAGATCTTGTTGCCGCACGGGTCGCGCAGATAGGCGCCATAGGCATTGCCCGGCGCATTGGGCCGCTTGCCCGGCGCGCCCTCGTCGCTGCCGCCATGGGCAAGGCCGGCGGCGTGGAAGGCATCCACCGCGTCCTTGCCGGGCGCGGCGAAGCCGATGGTGCCGCCATTGGCGAAACAGGCGCCTTCGCCATTTACCGGCTTGCCCACGCCAAAGGCACCGGTCGGGCTCCGATAGAAGACGCGCTCGCCGAACACCGTGCCCGCGCCGATGCCCAGCGCGCCCAGCACGGCATCGTAAAAGGCTTTTGCGGCGGCGGCATCGTTGGTGCCGACCATGATATGCGTGAACATGCTGTTACCCTTCTTGCGATGCCTAAAAGACGACGACGCTGCGGATGCTCTCGCCCGCATGCATCAGGTCGAACCCCTTGTTGATCTCCTCAAGGCTCAGCACATGGGTGATCATCGGGTCGATCTGGATCTTGCCGTTCATATACCAGTCTACGATCTTGGGCACGTCGGTTCGCCCCTTGGCGCCGCCGAATGCCGTGCCGCGCCAGTTGCGGCCCGTCACCAGCTGGAAGGGCCGCGTGCTGATCTCCTTGCCCGCCTCGGCCACGCCGATGATGATGCTGGTGCCCCAGCCGCGATGGCAGGCTTCCAGCGCCTGGCGCATGACCGTGGTGTTGCCGGTGCAATCGAAGGTGTAGTCCGCCCCGCCATCGGTTAGCGCGACCAGATGCGCGACGATATCGCCGTCGATATCCTTGGGATTGACGAAATGGGTCATGCCGAACTTGCGGCCCCACTCCTCCCGGTCGGGATTGATGTCGACGCCGATGATCATGTTGGCGCCCGCCATCCTCGCGCCCTGCAGCACGTTGAGGCCGATGCCGCCAAGGCCGAAGATGATGACATTGTCGCCCACCTGCACCTTGGCGGTGTTCACCACCGCGCCCACGCCCGTCGTCACGCCGCAGCCGATGTAGCAGCTCGTCTTGAACGGCGCATCCTCCCGGATCTTCGCCACCGCGATCTCGGGCAGCACGGTGAAGTTGGAGAAGGTGGAGCAGCCCATATAATGGAAGATCGGCTGCCCCTTGTAAGAAAAGCGCGTCGTGCCGTCCGGCATCAGCCCCTTGCCCTGCGTCGCGCGGATCGCGGTACACAGGTTGGTCTTGCCCGAAAGGCAGCTTTTGCACTGGCGGCATTCGGGGGTGTAGAGCGGGATCACATGGTCGCCCGGCTTGACGCTGGTCACGCCCGCGCCGACCTCCCGCACGATGCCCGCGCCCTCATGGCCCAGGATCGAGGGGAAGATGCCTTCGCTGTCGAGGCCGTCCAGCGTATAGGCATCGGTATGGCAGATGCCTGTCGCCATGATCTCGACCAGCACTTCGCCCGCCTTGGGCCCTTCCAGATCGAGTTCCACGATCTCCAGCGGTGTCTTCGCTGCAAACGCTACGGCGGCGCGGGTCTTCATGCCTTACTCCTGCGGTCCTGGTCACATTCTCGTCGGTCGCGCATCTGGTGACGCCAATTGCGCGCATTGGCAACGGGCGGCGACATCCGCCGGGTCGGATTTTCGCCATGCGTCGGCCAGAAGCGCCTGTAGCAATATCCCCCGCACGCGATAAATAGCTCGCTTGGGGATTCATTATTTCTTCTGTGGGACAATCAATGTCGAGTTGGGACGGGATCGACGAATTCGTCGCGGTGGCGAGTGCCGGCAGCTTTCGCGGCGGCGCGGCGGCGCTGGGCATGTCCACCACCCATATGAGCCGCGCCATCGCCGCGCTGGAGGCGCGCGTCCAGGCGCAGCTGTTCAATCGCACCACCCGCACCGTGCGCCTGACCGATACCGGCCGCGTCTTCCTGGACCATTGCCGGCGCATCGTGATGGAGCGGGACGAAGCCATCGGCCTCATCAACGAGCGTGGCGAGCCGCAGGGCGACCTGCGGGTCACCTGCTCGACCGCGATGGGCGAGCGGTTCATCGCGCCGCTGGTCCGCATCTTTGCCGAGCGGCACCCCAGGCTGAACGTCACCATCGACCTGACCAATCGGCTCGTAGACCTTGTGACCGAAGGCCATGACCTTGCCGTGCGGACCGGGCAGCTGGCGGACTCCCGCCTGATCGGCACGCGCATCGCCTCGCGCACGCTCTACACCTGCGCGGCGCCCGCCTATCTCGACCGGCATGGCCGCCCGCGCCGCATCGCGGACCTTGGCGACCATGAATGCCTGATCGGCACGGCCGCGACATGGCATTTCAAAGTCGACGGGCGGGACGAGACCTACCGCCCGAAGGGGCGCTGGCGCTGCAACAGCGGCGCCGCCATTGTCGATGCCGCCATGGCGGGCATGGGCGTCTGCCAGTTGCCCGAATTCTATGTGCTGCCGCTCATTGCCCAGGGCCGGCTGGAACAGCTGCTGCCCGATTGCTCATCCGATGACGAGCCGATCTGGGCGGTCTATCCCCAGCGCCGGCACCTGCTGCCCAAGATCACCGAACTGGTCGAACTGCTGCGCTGCGAACTGCCCATGGCGCTTGGCCGGCGCGCCTGACATCCGCACGCCGCCCCCCGGACGATCCGCCCCGGACGATCCGCCCCGAAACCCCTCAGCTCAGATAATGCGCCGTCGTCCTGGCCGCGATATCCTGCGCGGTCACGCCCGGCGCCGTTTCGACCAGCCTGAACGGGCTGTCATGGTCCGGCCGCTGGAACACGCACAGGTCGGTGATGATCATGTCGACCACATTCTTGCCGGTCAGCGGCAGGGTGCAGGCCGGGATGAACTTGGGGTCGCCATTTTTCGATGTGTGCTCCATCACGACGATGATCTTCTTGACGCCCGCGACCAGGTCCATCGCGCCGCCCATGCCCTTGATCATCTTGCCCGGGATCATCCAGTTGGCGATATCGCCATTTTCCGCGACCTCCATCGCGCCGAGCACGGTCAGGTCGATATGGCCGCCGCGGATCATCGCGAAACTGTCCGCGCTGGAGAAATAGGCGGTCTGCGGCAGCTCGCTGATCGTCTGCTTGCCCGCGTTGATCAGGTCGGCATCCTCCTCGCCCTCATAGGGGAAGGGGCCGATGCCGAGCATGCCGTTTTCCGATTGCAGCGTCACCTCGACGCCCTCGGGGATATGGTTGGCCACCAAGGTCGGGATGCCGATGCCCAGGTTCACATAGAAACCGTCCTGCAATTCCTTCGCGGCGCGCGCGGCCATTTCATCACGGGTCCAGCCTTGGGATTCCTGGGGCATCGTCTACTCCTTGGGCACGCCGGGGTCTTCCCAGCGCTTGTCGATTGGAAACACATCGTCGAAGCCGCCCTTCAGGCCGCTTCCATAAACCGGGTTGGGCAGCACGAACCAGCCATGCCCCCACATCTGCGCCGCCGCGCCACGGATCGCGGCCATGCGGCGCGCGGGCACGGGGGCGACCTGGTTGAACAGGTCGCTGAAATCGCCCAGCTGGTCGCCCCCCATGGCGATGACGCAATAGCGGGCGGCGATCGTCCAGCGGCGGCCATCCTTCTTCGATCCCATGGCGTCGTCGCCCATCAGGAACAGCGTCTCGCCCGGCACCGCCTTGCCCAGGCCCGCATGGGCGATGGCCTGCGCGGTGAAGGCCGCATTGTCCTTCGCCCGGTTGGAATTGAAGATGACGGTGACGCCCATCTTGCGCAGCGCATTGACGGCAAAGACCGCGCCCGGCACCGGCGCCACCTTCTCGGCCCCGGTCTTTTCCCAGCGATCCCAGCGCGCGGTGTTGAAGCCCGTCTGGTGCCGCGCATCGGCATATTCGGCGCCAAGATTGAGGACCAGCGTTTCGTCCACGTCGAACAGGGCGGCAAACGGCTTGTCGCCGCATGGCGCGAACGCCGGGGCATCCAGCGTGGCACCCTGCGCCAGCACGACGCTGTCGGTCGGGCGTCTGGCCGTCACGCCCTGCGCATAGTCCAGCAGCGCCCGGAACGCCTGAATGGACAAGGCCCCGGCCTCACCGGAACCATAGAGATATTGCATCTGTGGCGGCGGCGACGGCGGCAGTTCGCGGATCACGATGTCGTTGCCGGCAAGCGCGCTGCCCGTGGGCGGCGGCGCGGCGGGCACGGGGCCGGGTTGCGCGGCGCAGCCCGCCAGCATCACCGATATCGCCAGTGCTGTCGCCCCCCGCATGACTCAGGCGGCCTCGCGGGGCCTTGTCGTCCTGAACTCGATCTTCTTGTCATAGGGCGCGCCGACGATCATGCGCTTCACATAGATGCCGGGCAGGTGGATCGCGTCGGGATCGAGGCTGCCGGTCGGCACCACTTCCTCAACCTCGACAACACAGATCTTCGCGGCGGTCGCCATCGGCTGGTTGAAATTGCGCGCGGTCTTGCGGAAGATGAGGTTGCCGCTTTCGTCCGCCTTCCAGCCCTTGATGATCGCGAGATCAGCGAAGATGCCGCGTTCCAGGATATAATCCTGCCCGTCGAAGTTCTTCACTTCCTTGCCTTCGGCGACCTGCGTGCCGACGCCCGTCTTCGTGTAGAAGCCGGGGATGCCCGCGCCGCCGGCGCGGCAGCGCTCGGCCAGCGTGCCCTGCGGGCAGAACTCCACCTCCAGCTCGCCCGCCAGATATTGCCGCTCGAACTCCTTGTTCTCGCCGACATAGCTGGAGATCATCTTCTTCACCTGACGGGTGCGCAGCAGCTTGCCCAGCCCCTCGCCGTCGATGCCGGCATTGTTCGATGCGATGGTGAGGTCCTTCACGCCGCTGGCGAGGATCGCGTCGATCAGCCGCTCGGGAATGCCGCACAGGCCAAAGCCGCCGGCACAAATCTGCATCCCGTCGAACAGCAATCCGTCCAGCGCGGACGCCGCATCGGCATAGAGTTTCTTCATGGCTCCAGCTCCCCTTCCCTATGATTCGCATCCGCCGCCAGCGGTGATCCGCCTGACATGCGCGAGGTTCGCATAAGACGCCGACAAGCGCCGGTCAATTTGCGCAGGGGCGAAAACGACATTGCCCTGCCGGAACGGGATCAAAGATGCCTGGGCAGGATCGAAGACGCCCGGGCAGGACCATATGGTAAAGGCGCGCACCCTGTCGGCGGCAAGCCGGCACCGGCCACGCCTATGTCATTCTGCCATGATGTAGCATCGAGCCGCCAGGAAAGGCAGCGTCCGGCCAGCGCCCGTGCCCGGCGATCAGCCCTGTTTCGCCTCGAATCCGCCCATCGCATCGAAGATGTCGATGAACCGGGCCACCATCTCCCGCCCCCGGTCGGTGATGGAGAGCAGCTTGCGCCGATTGTCGCGCGGATCGGTGTTGCGGATCAGCAGCCCCGAATCGATCAGCGTCTGGATAGCCCGCAGCGCCGTCGTCTGCGGCACCCGCGCGGCGATGCAGGCGTCGCCCACCGTCACCCGCACATCGGCTTCATCATGCAGAAAGGCGTCGATCAGCAGGTTGAATTCCGCATCGCGGATCAACCCGTCGAAGACCTGCTGCCTTATCTCGCAAAACCGCTCGATCACTTTGGCACGGGCGCGCCGCCCGCCCTGCAGCGCCGGCGCGGCTTCGGCTTCGATAAACGGCCAGCTTGGGGTCCGCCCCTTTACGGCGCTCATAAGGTCGCTCGCTGCGGCGAGATTGCGCGCAGGCGAAGAGAATCGACGTCCATCCTGTTCATCATCGCCAGCTCCTCAGGCAACGGCGCCCCCGCCCTTCCAGAATATCCGGCATTCACAACACGTTGCGCCATGATCAACGTCGCATACATACAAGCGTTGTCAAGGCGTAATCAAATTTTAAGCCATGTTATTGCGCCATCATACTCAAATCAGCCCGGCAAGCGGGCTGGACGGGTCGGCATATAAGCGACGGCCCATGCGCCCGGCACGATAAGCGAGCCTTCCGGCGTCCACCGCGGCCTTCATCGCCGCCGCCATCATTACAGGATCGCGCGCCTCGGCGATAGCGGTGTTCATCAGCACGCCGGTGCATCCCAGCTCCATCGCCACCGCCGCATCGGATGCCGTGCCGACCCCCGCGTCGACCAGCACCGGCAGGCTGGTGCCCTCCACGATCAGGCGGATCGTCACCCTGTTCTGGATGCCCAGGCCCGATCCGATCGGCGCGCCCAGCGGCATGATGGCGACGGCGCCGGCATCCTCCAGCCGCTTGGCCGCGATCGGATCGTCGACGCAATAGACCATCGGCTTGAAGCCTTCCTTGGCCAGCACTTCGGTCGCGCGCAGCGTTTCGTGCATGTCGGGGTAGAGCGTGCGTGCCTCGCCCAGCACCTCCAGCTTCACCAAGTCCCAGCCGCCCGCCTCACGCGCCAGGCGCAGCGTGCGGATCGCCTCCTCGCCGGTGAAGCAGCCGGCGGTGTTGGGCAGATAGGTGACTTTCTTCGGGTCGATATAGTCGGTCAGCATCGGCGCCTTGGGGTCGGAGACATTGACCCGGCGCACGGCGACCGTGACGATCTCCGCGCCCGAAGCCTCCAGCGCGGCGGCGTTCTGCGCGAAATCCTTGTACTTGCCGGTGCCCACGATCAGCCGCGAGCGGAACGTCCGGCCGGCGACCGTCCAGCTATCGTCGCTCACGGCCGCGACATGGTCGCCGCCACCGACAAAATGCACGATTTCCAGCTCGTCGCCATCCTCCACCAGCACCTGCGCCAGGGTGGAGCGCGGCACCACTTCCAGATTGCGTTCCACCGCCACCTTTTCCGGCACCAGCCCCAGTTCGCCCGCCAGCCCGGCCAGGGTGATCCCCGCCCGCACGCGCCGATGCTCGCCGTTCAGATGGATGGAAATGGTGCCGTCAACGCTCATGCCTGGTCCTGTCGCTGCATATTCTCTCGCGCAGGGCGGGCCTGCGCATCATATCATGTCTCGACTTGGCGGGACACGAACGGCTAAGGACGTCCCCCAAGGGGACAAGCCGCTGACCGCATATAGGGACAGCACAGGCCCGCCCGCAACAGACAAGGATGCGCCGATGGCCGATGCCCGGAAAATCTACGTGCTGAACGGTCCCAACCTGAACCTGCTGGGAACGCGCGAGCCCGATATCTATGGCTATGACACGCTGGACGACATCGCCGAGCGGATGGACGATGCCGCCGCCCGCGCGCATGTGGAGGTGGATTTCCGCCAGTCCAACCATGAAGGCCATCTGATCGACTGGCTGCACGAAGCCAATGCGGAAGGCGCGCACGCCGTCATCATGAACCCCGGCGGGCTGACCCACACGTCCGTCGCGCTGCTGGATGCGATCAAGTCCATCACCGTCCCGGTGATCGAAATCCACCTGTCGAACCCGCATGCGCGTGAGCCTTTCCGGCACAAAAGCTATGTCGGCATGGCGGCGAAGGGCACGATCGCGGGCTTTGGCCCCCTCTCCTACATGCTGGCGCTGGAAGCCGCGCTGGAGCTTTGAGCGGTTGCACTCCGGGGCAAAGCGCAATAGGCGCTGGCGCCAATCCAAAGAACCGTAGAGATTTTCGAGGGTCGGAATGAACGACAAGAATGAAAAGGGCGCCATGAACGTCGATGTGGAACTGGTGCGCCAGCTGGCCGAGCTGCTGGATGTGACCCACCTGACCGAGATCGAGGTCGAGGACGGCGACCGCAAGATCCGCGTGGCGCGCAAGGCCGCCGCCATCGCCGCGCCCGCCTATGCCCCGGCACCAGCGCCGGTTGCAGCGGCCGCTGTCGCAGCGCCCGCCGCCGAAGCACCGGTGCCGGCCGCCAATGCCGTCAAATCGCCGATGGTCGGCACCGTCTACCTTGCGGCCGAGCCGGGCGCCGCGCCCTTCATCGCCGTGGGCAAGCAGGTGAAGGCCGGCGACACGCTGCTGATCGTGGAAGCGATGAAGGTCATGAACCCGATCACCGCGACCGCCGGCGGCACCGTGAAGGCCGTGCTGGTGGAGAACGGCCAGCCGGTCGAATTCGACCAGCCGCTTGTCGTCGTCGAGTAAGGCAAGGCCATGACCATCGAGAAGCTGCTGATCGCCAATCGCGGCGAGATCGCGCTGCGCATCCACCGCGCCTGCCATGAAATGGGCATCAAGACGGTGGCGGTCCACAGCACGGCCGATACCGACGCCATGCATGTGCGGCTGGCCGACGAAGCGATCTGCATCGGGCCGCCGGCGGCCAAGGACAGCTATCTCAACATCGCCAACATCATTTCCGCCGCCGAGATTTCCGGCGCGGACGCGATCCATCCGGGTTACGGCTTCCTGTCGGAAAACGCCCAGTTCGCCGAGATCGTGGAAGCGCATGGCATCGCCTTTGTCGGCCCGAAGCCCGAGCATATCCGGATCATGGGCGACAAGGTGGAAGCCAAGCGCACCGCCGGCGCGCTGGGCCTGCCGCTCGTCCCCGGCTCCGCCGGTGCGATCAGCGATGTCGCGGAGGCCAAGGCGATCGCGGCCGAAATCGGCTATCCCGTGCTCATCAAGGCGGCATCGGGCGGCGGCGGGCGCGGCATGAAGGTCGTCCCCTCCGAAGACCAACTCGAAACGCTGATGAAGCAGGCGGGCAGCGAGGCCAAGGCGGCGTTCGGCGACGACACCGTCTATATGGAAAAATATCTCGGCAATCCGCGCCATATCGAATTCCAGGTGTTCGGCGACGGCAATGGCAACGCCATCCACCTTGGCGAGCGCGACTGCTCGCTGCAGCGCCGGCACCAGAAGGTGCTGGAGGAGGCCCCCTCCCCCGTCATCTCGTCCGAGGTGCGCAACAAGATGGGCGAAGTGGTGCGCAAGGCGATGGCCGACATGAGCTATCGCGGCGCCGGCACCATCGAATTCCTCTACGAGGACGGCGAATTCTACTTCATCGAGATGAACACCCGGCTTCAGGTCGAGCATCCGGTGACGGAGATGATCACCGGCGTCGACCTTGTCCGCGAGCAGATCCGCGTTGCCGAGGGCAAGCCGCTCTCCGTCGAACAGGAAGACCTGCGCTTCACCGGCCATGCGATCGAATGCCGCATCAACGCGGAAGACCCGCGCACCTTCGCCCCCTCGCCGGGCACCGTCACCAGCCTGCACGTGCCGGGCGGCATGCATGTGCGCGTCGATAGCGGCCTGTATCAGGGCTATAAGGTGCCGCCCTATTATGACAGCATGATCGGCAAGCTGATCGTCTATGGCCGCACCCGCGAAGGCTGCATCATGCGGCTGAAGCGCGCGCTGGAGGAATATGTGATCGAGGGGATGAAGACCACGATCCCGCTCCACCAGGCACTGCTGAAAGACCCGGACTTCCAGAACGGCGACTATACGATCAAGTGGCTGGAAGAATGGCTGGCGAAGCAGAATGAGAGCGCCGCATGAAGGCGACCATCTGGCACAACCCCAAATGCGGCACGTCGCGCAAGACGCTGGCGATCCTTGAGGAAACGCCGGGCGTCGATGTGGAGGTGATCGAATATCTCAAGCAGCCCTATACGCGTGCCAAGCTTGCCCAGTTGATCGCCGACGCGGGCCTCACCCCGCGCGAGGCGCTGCGCCTGATGGGCACGGATGCCGAGGAACGCGGCCTGCCGGAGATGGACGGCGACGCCATCCTGGACGCGATGACCGCCGACCCCGCCTATGTGAACCGGCCCTTCGTGGAGACGGAAAAGGGCGTGCGCTTCTGCCGCCCGCAGGACAAGGTGCGCGAAATCCTGTAGGGATTGCGCCGGGCATGGCCGTGGCTCAGTCCGCCTGCGTCCGCAGATAGGCGATGATATCCGCCCGGTCGAGCGGGTCGGGCACCCCGGCGAAGGTCATCTTCGTGCCCGGCGCGAAACGCATCGGCGCGGCGATCCACGCATCCATGCGCGCGTCATCCCACCGGCCGCCCGCCGCGGACAAGGCATAGGTATAACCATAGTTCGGGCTGGCCCCGCCCACCGGCTTTCCCAATATGCCATGCAGATTCGGCCCCGCCAGGTCGAGCGCGCCCTTCCCGATGGAGTGGCAGGCCAGACATTGCCCGAATTTCCCCGCGCCCGCGTCCACGCTTGCAACCTTGAGCAACGCGGCAAGCGTCGGCCTGGGGCCGGCGGCGCGAAGCCGGGCGGCGTGATCGTCATCGGAACAGCCACCAAGGACCGCCGCCGACAGCAGGACCAGCGTGGAGATGAGCACGCGCATGAGCATGGCGCCCGTTAGCGCAGGCCGGGCGTTCTGGCCACCATGTCGCGCGCCCTTACAGCCCCGCCGCGTCGATCCCCAGCACGATGGCGCCCAGCGGGCCGGCATCGGCGCCCAGTGCCGGCGGCACCAGCAGCGCCGCCATCGCATCGGCATCCAGATCGTCCAGATAGCCGCCCAGCAGGCCCAGCGCATGGGCGCGGATGCGCGGCAGCAGCGCGCGGCGGGACTGGATGACGCCGCCGCCCAGCACCAGCCGCTCGGGCGACAGGGCAAGGATCAGCATCGCCGTCCATTCGGCCAGGTCGATGGCGACCCGCTCCCACAGCGGATCGTCGTCCGCCACCTGCGCCAGCGGACGCGGCGCGCGGGCGATCAGCCCCGGCCCGCTCACCAACCCTTCCAGGCAATCGCCATGGCTGGGACATCCGCCGGCAAAATCGTCCCCCGCCTGCCGCCGGATGCGCATATGCCCGGCCTCCGGGTGCAGGCGGCCATGGACCGGCCTGCCGTCCACCACCAGCCCCAGGCCGACGCCGGTGCCGATGGTCGCATAGCCATGCACGCCGCAGCTCACGGACGCGCCCCATCGCCCCTCCGCCAACGCGGCGCCCGCGACATCGGTGTCGATGCCGATGGGCACGGCGAAGCGGCGGGCGAAATGGCCATGGATGTCCACCCCCGCCCAGCCGGGCTTGGGGGTATTGCCCATATGGCCGAAGCCGGGCTTTGTGGGGTCCAGATGCAGCGGGCCGAAGCTGGCGATGCCGATCGCGGCAAAGGGCGACTCCCGCGCCCAGGCCGCCAGCATGCCGGACATCAGGTCCAGCGTGTCCGGCGTGCCGGTGGGCCAGCGCTGCTGGCGCAGGATCGTGCGGCCGCGCGCCAGCGTGGCGATGCATTTGGTGCCGCCCAGTTCGATCCCCGCGACCAGCGGCCCGTCCACCGGCTCCTGCGCGCTCATGCCGGCCTGGCCCGCGCGCCGTCCGGCATCGGGCGCGGTTGCGGGGCAGGCGTTCCGCCAACATGGGCGCGCGCGGCCACAACGGCCCGGCATGGGTGGGAAAGACCGATCATATCGCCCAAGGCTCTGCACCGTCGGATCGGGCAGGACAAGACCGCAATGGGCCTGAAATGGTGCTTTGCCCGGATTGGCCCCGGCGCCCGCAGGATGCTGGCGGACGCTCCATTCCGCCACGCCCCGCTCGCCCACGACCATATGGTGGAACGCCATCGCGTTACGATCGAGCGAGACGATTGCCGAAGCGAACCATTTTTGACAGCGACGGTGTGCCCTGTCCCCATGCGCCCGAACATTCAGGTCGGGCACTCAGGCCGATGCGCGCTTCACCAGGGTCGGCGCCATGCAGACCGATTCCGCGTCCCGCCCGGCCATGCGCGCGAACAGCAGGTCGACCATATGCCGGGCACCGCGCGCCACATCCTGCCTGACGGTGGTGAGCGGCGGCGTGGCCTGCGCGGCGATCATCGCATCGTCATGGCCGATCACGGCCACGTCGCCGGGCACCTGCAGCCCGGCCTCGGCCAGCGCCTGCAACGCGCTCATCGCGATCATGTCCGACGCGGCGACGATGCCGTCCAGGGCCGGCCGCTGGGCCAGGAAGGCGCGGATGGCCGCGTGCGAGGATGGTGGCGCCCAATGTGTCGGCAGTAGCAGCCCCGGCCCCTTGCCCGCCTGCGCCAGCGCCTGACGGAAGCCAGCAAGGCGCGCGGCGCATCCGGGCACCAGCGCATTGCCGAAAAAGGCCAGATGCGCGCGGCCCTGCGCCAGCAGATGTTCGGCAGCGATCCGGCCGGCCGCGACATTGTCCGTCCCCACGGTCAACTGGCGATAGCCGTCCATCGCGGCTCCCCACACCACCAGCGGGCGATATCGCGCCGCGACCCGCTCGATCATGTCGATCTGGCCGGATTGCCCGATCAGCAGCACGCCATCCACCCTGCCCCCGCGGACGATCCCGTCCAGCCATGCGCCGTCGCCCGGCATCGCGCGCGACAGCAGCAGGTCATAACCCCGCGCCGCCAGCGCATCGACCAGCGGGTCGAGCAGGCGCATGGCAAAGGGATCGGGCAGAGGCCGGTCGGCGCCCCGCCCCGGCGGCAGCACGACACCGATCGCCCCGGCGCGCTTCAGGCGCAGATTGCGGGCCGCGCGATTGATCTGGAAGCCATGCCGCTCCGCCAGCGCCGCGATCCGCCGGCGAGTCGCCTCCGCGATCATCGGGTTGCCGGCCAGCGCGCGCGAGACGGTGGACACCGAAACGCCCGCGATCCGGGCAAGCCCCGCAAGGCTGGAGACGGTTGGGGGTGGCATTTCGGAAAGAGCTTACACCATCGCCGTCGCACGCCAATCCGTGGCATGCGGCCGTCGCCATATCGCCTGCCCGGCGCGATGCATGATATCATATTGCGACGCGAACCTGCCCGGCAGGCGCCCCTGCCCTTCCTTGAGGGCGCACGCCCCATCGGCATGTCGCGCCGATGTCTCCATTCCGTAACATTCGCGTGATTGAACTTGCCACGGGGGGGCGGCAGGACTTAGCCTGCCGTCATGAACAAGGACGATACCGCATTGGCGACCATCGCTGTCTACAGCCTGAAGGGCGGCGTCGGGAAAACCACGGTTGCCGTCAACCTTGCCTGGGCCTCCGCCACCATCTCGAAACGCCGGACCTTGCTGTGGGATCTCGATCCGCAGGGCGCATCCAGCTGGCTGCTGTCGGGCGCGCCGGCGTCTAAGGATGCCGCGCAGGCGATCTTCAGCAAGGATGTCGACATCCGCGCGCTGATCCAGCCGTCCTCGGTGCCGGGCATCGACCTGATCGCCGCCGACACGTCGCTGCGCAGCCTGGACCATCTGTTCCGCGAGATGGACAAGAAGAAGCGGCTCGCCAAGCTGATCGACGGGCTGGGCAAGGATTATGACCGCATCATCCTGGATTGCCCGCCCGGCCTCACCGAAACCAGCGAGCAGGTGCTGCGCGCCGCCGATCTGGTGGTGGTGCCGGTCATCCCCTCGCCGCTGTCGCAGCGGGCGCTGGGCGAAGTCGCGCGCTATCTGGTGCAGCGCGGCGGCACCCACGCACCGATCCTGCCGGTCTATTCGATGGTCGACCGGCGGCGCGGCCTGCACCGCTCGGCGATCGAGGCGCAGCCCGACTGGCCCGTCATCCCGATGGCCAGCACGATCGAGCAGATGACGGTGCGCCGCAAGCCGCTGGGCAGCTTTGCGGGCACATCCCCGGCCGCGCAGGAATTTGCGGGGCTGTGGACCGCGATCGAGCGGCAGCTGGCGACGCGCTGAACGCCCAAGGCGTGTGCAGACCATGCCGCGCTCCTGCGGAGGCAGTCGAGATGAGTCACGTGCCTCACTCGACCGGCGCGTAGAAAAGCGGCCTCGGTCTTGAAACCCCTGGGCTCCTGCTTTCGCAGGAGCACGGGAACGGTTCAGGCCGCGATGTCGTAAGGCCGGATTTCACCCGAAAGATACAGGTTGCGCGCCTTCGAACGGCTGAGCTTGCCCGAGCTGGTGCGCGGCAGGGTGCGCGGCGGCACCAGCTCCACGACGCAGTTCATGCCGGTGATCGCGCGGACCCGCTCGCGGATCTGGTCGCGCAGGCGCGAACGCTCCTCATTGTCGGAGGTGCGGCAATGCACCAGCACGGCGGGCGTTTCCTCGCCGCCCGGCGTGGTGATCGCAAAGGCGGCGATATCGCCCTGCTTGAAGCCGGGAAGCTGTTCCACCGCCCATTCGATATCCTGCGGCCAGTGATTCTTGCCGTTGATGATGATCATGTCCTTGGCGCGGCCCACCACATACAGATAGCCGTCGCTCAGATAGCCCATGTCGCCGGTGTCGAGCCAGCCGTCGACCAGGCAGGCGTCGGTCGCCTCCTGGTCGCGGAAATAGCCGACCATCAGGCTGGGGCCGGTCGTCCACACCTTGCCGATCTGCCGTTCGGACAGGAGGGCGCCGTCCTCGTCGCGGATTTCGACCTTCATGTCCTTGGCGGGCTTGCCGCAATTGACGATGGCGCGGAAACGCTGGGGCCGCCCCTCGGTCGAATCGCCGCCCGAAAGGTCGGTCTCCTCGACCAGCTCGACCATGATGCCCTCGCCGGGCGGCATGATGGTGACGGCCAGCGTCGCTTCGGCAAGGCCGTAGCTGGGCAGGAAGGCGCCGGGCGAGAAGCCCGCGTCGCCGAACGCGTCGACAAAGCCCTGCATCACGTCCGGGCGGATCATGTCGGCACCATTGCCGGCCAGCCGCCAGCGCGACAGGTCGAAACGGTCGGCCGCCTTGGTCTGGCTGGACATGCGGCGCGCGCAGATATCGTAGCCGAAGGTCGGCGAATAGCTGATCGACGTGCCTTTGTTGCGGCTGATAAGGTCCAGCCAGGCGAGCGGACGGCGCGCGAAATCCTCTGTCTTCAGATAATCGCCCGATACCTGGTTGGCGATGAGCCCAAGGAAGCAGCCGACCAGACCCATGTCATGATACCAGGGCAGCCAGCTGATGCAGCGGTCGCTTTCCTGCAGGTGCATGCCATGGCTGTGCGCCGACAGATTGTGCAGCAGCGCACTGTGCGTCACCGCCACGCCATGCGGGAAGCGGGTGGAGCCGCTGGAATATTGCAGATAGCAGATATCGTCGGTCGACGCCTGCGGCAGCGGGCATTGCTGCACCGGCCGGGCGATGAAATCCTCGTAGGACATCGGCGCCACGCCATTCTGCCGCGCGGCCTCGCTCGCCATGTCGCCAAGCTCGGCGGGATAGAGCAGCATCCTGGGGTCGCAGCTCTGCAGCTGGACGGCGAGCTGGTCGATATAGCTTTCCTTGCCGCCGAAGCTGGTAGGCAGCGGCAGCGGCACCGGCCAGGCGCCGGCATAGACGGTGCCGAAGAACAGCTGGGCGAACTCCGTGCCCGTTTCGGCGACCAGCGCGATCCGGTCCTGCGGGCGCACGCCCTGCGCGATCAGGCGATAGGCGCAGGCCAGCGCATCGGCGCGCAGCTCCGAAAAGCGATAGGGCCGCACGAGATTGCCGCGCGGATCATGGAAGTTGAGGCCGCGCACGCCCTCCCCGGCATAATCCAGCGCCTCCCCCAGCGTGGCGAAATCCGAAAAACGGCGCGGCAGCGCATCGTTGGTGGGAGTCGGCGCGAGTGCAGCCTGCTCACCCTTGTGCGAACCCGTCATCTTGGTGTCACCCAATCTTTATATCCTGAAAGTTGCGACGTCCGGTCAATATCGTTCAGCCGGTCGCCTCGCATATTGCAACCCGGCCAGCGTTTCTACCCCATAAGCTGCGTTCAAATTCCGCCGTGACTGTGGCACAAACATGGCGCGTGAGCCCTTACCCACCCAGAAACGCCAGAAATGGCCGCCCCGCGCGTCCGCGCCCGCCGCTTGACGAAGAGTCCCTTCGCGCGCTCGCCCTGCATTATGCCGGGCGTTATGCGACGACGCGTGCCAGGCTGGCCGCCTATCTCCATCGCAAGATCGGCGAGCGCGGCTGGGGGGAGGAGGCGCCGGCCGATGTCGATGCGCTGGTCGATCGCTTCGCCGACCTGCGCTATGTCGACGATGCCGCCTATGCGCAGATGAAGGGCGAGGCGCTGGTCCGGCGCGGCTATGGTGCCCGGCGGATCGGCGAGACATTGCGCGCGGCGGGGGTGGGGGAAGAAGACCGGCAGCGGCCGGAAAGCGCCGCGCGGGCGAACCGCTGGGACGCGGCGCATATCCTTGCCCGGCGCAAGCGGATCGGCCCCTTCGCCACCGCACCCGCCGACCGGCCGACACGCGAAAAGCAGATTGCCGCCTTCCTGCGGGCAGGCCATGACTATGACACCGCGCGCCGCTGGGTCGACGCGCTCCCAGGAGAGATGCCCGATCGTGACCCGAGCGATGATTTTGAAGATTAATATGATGGAGATGAAGCTCATGCCATCAAAAGCTCGTCACCCTGAACCTGGTTCAGGGTCCATTTCCCCCACATACTGCGTCACCCAGAGGCGCAATAGATGCTGAAACAAGTTCAGCATGACGATCCTTATGTGACGGATTTCTGTTCCAGATGACAAGGCCAGCCTGCATCCTCATGGCGCTTGCCCTTGCCGCCTGCGGGGCCAAACCTGCATCCGATACGGCCAACGCGACCGGCAACGACGCGGACAACGCCGTCGCGGCGGCGGCGCAGGGCGCGACGATCCCGCTCACCATCGACACCGGCAAGGGCGTGCATCGCTTCACCGTGGAAGTGGCGCTCTCGCCCGAGCAGCAAGCGCAGGGCCTGATGTTCCGCAAGGAACTGAAGCCCGATGGCGGCATGATCTTCCCCATGACGCCGCCGCGCACCGCCAGCTTCTGGATGAAGAACACCGTGATCCCGCTCGACATGCTGTTCATCAACCCGGACGGCACCGTCGCCATGGTCGCCGCCAACACCAGGCCCTATTCGCGCGAGCCGGTATCGGCGGGCGTGCCCGTCTCCGGCGTGCTGGAGCTGGCGGGCGGGCGCGCGGCGGCCCTGGGCATCGGCACCGGCGCGGTGGTGCATTGGGGCAATTGCACCGCGCCGCAGCGGCCGGACGAGGCATGGGACAGCGTGAATTTCTGCCCGCCCTCACCCCGGCCCTCACCCGCGCCCTTGCCCACATCGCGCCCTGCCGCCGCCGCGGCACCGGCCGGATGAATCTCGCAAAAACCGGATGAATCTCGCAAAAGGACGCTACAACCGCCTTGCCAATCCACCGCCTGAAAGGCTAAGCGCTTCGCCCATGGGAATCCTCTCCAAGATCTTCACCTGGTGGGACGGCGCCACCATCGGCACCGCCCTCTGGAGCAAGCGCAACGGCACGCGCGTCGGCGAGGACCACGCCGGCAACGTGTATTTCGAGGGCAAGGGCCGCCGTTGGGTGATCTATAACGGATCGAACGACGCGAGCCGCGTGCCCGCCGAATGGCATGGCTGGCTGCACAACACCTTCGAGGACGCGCCCGAAAGCTTCCTGCCGCCCGCCCGCATCTGGGAAAAGGACTCCACGCCGAACCTGACCGGCACGGCTGCCGCCTATCGGCCGGGCGGCGCCATCGAAAAGGGCGGACGCCGCCAGATGGCCACCGGCGACTATGAGGCGTGGAGCCCCGACGCGTCATGATTCGCCTGACGGCGGGGGTCGTCCTGCCGGTTTCGTTGCTGTTGCTGTCCGCATGCGACAACAAGATCCCCGAAGCGGAAAAGACAGGCCCTGTCCGAATCGAAGGCAGCGGCATCGGGCAGCAGGGCGGCGCCACCCTGCCCGGCACGCCGATGGCCCAGCGCCAGGCCGTGATCGGCCTGCTCAACAAGCGCAACGGCCTCACCACCGACCTGCGGATGAAACCCGGCGAAGCGCTGCGCATCGGCGACGCCATCGTGCGCCTGCGCGCCTGCGAGACGACGGCGCCATGGGAGAACACGCCCGAAACCGGCGCCTTCGTGCAGCTGGATGTGCGCAGCCCCGCCGACAACAAGTGGCGGCGCAATTTTTCCGGCTGGCTGTTCAAGAACCGGCCGGACCGCAATGTCGTGCAGCACCCGGTCTATGACGTCTGGGTCAAGAGCTGCGCGATGGCATGGCCGGAAACCGGCCCGGAGACCCTCTCCGTCGGCGGCAAGGGGGACAGCAAGGCCGACGGCAAGGCCGGCGCCTCCACCCCGGCCAGCGGATCGAACGCCAGCGAAGCGGCCGAACCCGGCCCGACCGACAGCAGCACGCGCCCGGCGCCCAGCGGCACGCCGGCAACCGACCGGCCCAGCAGCGTCAGATAATCCGGCTGCCCGATCTCGATCGCGCCCAGCGATTTGAGATGATCGGTCATGAACTGGCAGTCGAGCAGGGTGAAACCGCCCACCCGCATCCGCGCCACCAGCCAGGCCAGCGCCACCTTCGACGCATCGGTGCGCCGCGACACCATGCTTTCCCCGAAAAAGGCGTCGCCCAGCGACACGCCGTACAGCCCGCCGACCAGCTCATCCCCCTCCCAGCATTCGATGCTGTGGGCAAAGCCGAGTCGGTGCAGCTCCAGATAGGCGGCCTCTATGTCATGGCTGATCCAGGTCGACGGGCGATCCGGCGCCGCCTCCGCACAGAGCGCGAGAATCGCGCCGAATGCGCGATTGGCCGTCACCGCGAAGCGTTCCCGCCGGATCGTCTTGCCCAGCGAATGGGAGAGGCGGAAGCCTTCGAGCGGCAGGATCGCCCGCTTTTTGGGCTCCACCCAATAGATTTCGTCCGCCTCGCGATCGTCCGACATCGGGAAGACGCCGATGGAATAGGCCTGCAGCAGGAGAAGCGGGTCGATGGTCATCGAATGCCTGCTGTAGAGCCTTTTCGCCGCAGGGGGAATCACCTGCTCGCTCGGAACCGGCGGCAAATCGAAAATCCGCAGGGGCCATGCGATCCGTTGGCACCACAAAGCGGCAGCAGGCGCTGGCGAGCATGTGCATTGCAGGGGGCGGAACGGCAGGCTGGTACACGCTCATCCTGCGGGCGGGTTTTCGACCGGCACCGCCTTTACCCTCGTCCCGGACAGGCGTGACGGACAGCGATTCCTAGAGCAGATTTCGATCCGTTTGCGTCGGCTCAATGCTCTAGCCCGTGAGACATCACGCCAACCTCGTGCCGTCATGCCGGACTTGATCCGGGACCCATTGACCACGACGGTCGCGCATGCGTGCAATGCTTGCGCTCATGGATGCCGGATCAAGTCCGGCATGACGGCATAGGGGGAAGGTCCGCGCGCTGCCTGTCCCGACGGCAGCCGTTGTGGGGACAGGCCCGGCGGCCCGCGATCAGCCGATGGTCTGGCCGGTCTTGGCCCAATCGTCCATGAATGCGGCGATGCCCTTGTCGGTCAGCACATGGTTGAACAGCGAGCGGATGACGGCCGGGGGCGCGGTCATCACGTCGGCGCCGATCTTCGCGCTTTCCAGCACATGGATGCCGTGGCGGACGCTGGCGACCAGGATTTCGGTGCCGAAATCATAATTGTCGTAGATCAGGCGGATGTCGGCGATCAGCTCCATGCCGTCGAAGCCATTGTCGTCATGACGGCCGACGAAGGGCGAGATGAAGCTCGCGCCCGCCTTTGCCGCCAGCAGCGCCTGATTGGCGGAGAAGCACAGGGTCACGTTGACCTGCGTGCCTTCCGACGAGAGCGCCTTGCAGGTCTTGAGGCCATCGACGGTCAGCGGCACCTTGATGCAGACATTGTCGGCGATCTTCCGCAGGATCTCCGCTTCCTTCATCATCGTTGCATGATCGAGCGCGACGACTTCGGCGGACACCGGGCCATCCACCAGCGCGCAGATTTCCTTCACGACTTCCAGGAACTGGCGGCCGGACTTGTGGATCAGGCTGGGGTTGGTGGTCACGCCGTCCAGCAGGCCGGTGGCGGCGAGATCGGCGATTTCCTTGGTGTCGGCGGTATCGACGAAGAACTTCATGGGCTCACTCCTCAAAAGGGCGGCAGGGGCCACATCGCGCGCCCTCCCGGGAATGGCGAGCCCCTTGCACCATCATGCCAAAAGTCTCTACCCCTATTTTCGCGAAATGGCCCGCCAGCCGGGCCCGGAAATGTGAACCCGAGATGGAGAAGACGCCCCATGCCCCTGTATGAATTCGAAGGGCAGCGCCCCACCCTGCCCGCCGACGGCTCCGCCTGGGTCGCGCCCTCGGCCGACCTGATCGGCGACGTGCGGCTGGGCGCACGGGCCAGCATCTGGTTCGGCGCCGTCATCCGCGCGGACAATACGCCGATCATCGTCGGCGACCGCAGCAACATCCAGGAAGGCGCGATGCTGCACTCCGACCCCGATGCGCCGCTGAGCGTGGGCGCGGACGTGACCGTGGGGCATCATGCCATCCTGCATGGCTGCACGGTGGAGGACGGCGTGCTGATCGGCATGGGCGCGATCGTCCTCAACGGCGCGCGGATCGGCGCGGGCAGCCTGGTGGGCGCGGGCGCGCTGGTGACGGAGGGCAAGAGCTTCCCGCCCGGCAGCCTGATCATCGGATCGCCGGCACGCGCGGTCAAGGAACTGCCCCCCGAAGCGCGCGCCGGGCTGATGGCGTCGGCGGCGGGCTATGCCGACAAACAGGCGCGCTTCGCCAAAGGATTGCGCCGGATCGACGTGGCGGGCTGACCCCCCTCCCCGATCCGGCCACGTCAGAACGACATCAGGACGGCAGCAGCCCGTCCGTCCAGTCGCCTTCCATCCATTCGGACTGGGCGCCGCCGATCGGCATGCCCGGCGGGATTTCCGGCGCGCGCGGCTTTTTCGCCAGTTCCTGCTCCAGCCCGTCATTGTCCCGCAGCAACCGGGCCAGTGCCGTGCCCCAGACCGCGTCCTCGCCGCCGCCCGACAGCTTCGCCAGACGATCGGCCAGCACGACCAGCCGTGCCGTCAGGATGCCGGCCGCTTCGGGCGATGTCGCCTTGTCCCGCGCGGCGCGGGCCATTTCCATCGCCGTGCGATAGGCGATGCGGCGGGCGACGGCGCTGGTGCGATTGTCGATGCTGGCGGCGAACAGCCGGTCGAGCAGGGCCTCCACCCCCGGCATCGCCGAGTCGCGCCGATGCTGTTCGAACAGGCGGGTGAGGCGCGTGGGCGCAAGCAGGGTGGAGAGCGTCACCTGCGCCGCGACATCGGCCGCGACCAGCGGATCGAAGGCGGACGGCCCGGCATTTTTGAGGATCTCGATCTCGAACGGCTTGTTCGACGCGCCCTGCAGGCCCGAGGAGAGCTGGAGCGTCAGCGCGTCGGGCACGGTGAGCGCCGCAGGCGAGAGCGTCGTCATCAGCGCGTCCAACGCCGCATTCTGGGCCGCGGCCGACACCGGCACCGGGGCCGGGCGACCGTCGCCCGCCACCGCATAGGCATAGTCGATGCCGCCCACCAGCTTGGCCGCCGCATCCACCTGATAGCGATGGAACAGCCAGACGGGGACGAACTTGCGCCGCATCTCCGCCAGCGGCTCGCCCGCGCGCAACACGCCGGGGCCGAAGCGGGCGATGGCGACCTTTCGCACATCCATCAGCCGCACCAGCTCCGCCACCGGATCGGGCCCATTGTCCCACATGCTGGTCCACGGGCTGGGCGCGTCGGGCGCGCGGCCGTCGACATCGGTCATGAAACGCATGGCGAGCGCCCTGGGGCTGGCGAGTCGCGCCTGCGCATCCGCATCGGGATCGACGCCGGGCGCCGCCTGACCATAGAGCCAGTCGACCGCCACCTTGTCCCACGCGCCGATACCGGCTGCATAGGCGTCGGACAGGTCGATGGCGCCGTCCGTCACCTTCACCAGCGGGCCGGGATAATCCATCACCGATGCGCGATCCTCGATGCTGGCGGCGAAATTGTGCATGAAGCCGATGGCGTGGCCGACTTCATGCGCGCCAAGCTGGCGGATACGGGCGAGCGAGGCTTCGACGGGGTCGTTCGGCCCGCCCTTGCCGGTATTGGCGGCGCCGGCCAGCCCTTCGAAGATCACCATGTCCTGCCGCACGCGCAGCGAGCCCAGCACGACGCTGCCCTTCACGATCTCGCCGGTGCGCGGATCGGCGATCACCTGACCATAGGACCAGCCACGGGTGAAACGGTTGGTCCAGTTGACGACATTGTAGCGCACGTCGAGCGGATCGGCGCCCGGCGGCAGCATCTTCACCTGGAACCCGCCGATGAAGCCCGCCGCGTCGAAGGCATCGGACCACCAGCCCACGCCTTCGAACAGCGCCTGACGGATCGGTTCCGGCGCGGCCGTGTCGATATAGAAGATGATCGGCTTCTTCACCGGCGAGCGGGCAGCGGCCGGATCGACCTTTTCCAGCCGGAAGCGGTTGGCGAGCTGGTGGACCAGATCCTGCCCCAGCGGGCGGGAGAAATCATAGACCTGGGTCGCGAAGCCGCCGGCCCGGATGTCGAATGCGCGCGGGGTATAGCCAAGGTCCGGCAGGCGGATCAGGCTGTGGTGGACGGTGAAGCTCACCTGCCGGGGCTCGGGCGTCATCGCCATCACTTCCGGGCCGGGCGCGTCGGACTGGAAGGTCTGCAGCGCGTCGATCTCGATATTGTCGGGGAAGACCTTGACCGAGGATGGATCGATAAGGCTCAGCGCATCCGTCATCTTGTAGCCCTTGCCGTCGCGGTTGAGGCGCCCGGCGATGTCCATGGCGTCGCGGGTCAGGAAAGACGTAATGTCGACCACGAGGCCGCCGCCCGGATCGGTCGAGACGATGTCCCCCACCCAGACCATGGATGTCGCGAAGCTCTCCCGCACGCCCTTCTGCACATCGGCGGAACCGCCGGTGTGGCGGAATTCCGGCTGCTCGAAGACGACCGTCATCTTCTTGCCCAGCCGGCGGAAGGCCAGCATCTGGGTGGGGCCGTTGCCGCCATGGTCGAGCCGCATATTGGGCGAGCCGAGGCCGCTGCGCAGCGAGGTCGCATAGAGGAAGCGCCCGGCATAGCCGTCCCTGTCGGGCGCCGGCAGGGTGATCAGCACCCTGCCTTCATTGGCGACGACCTTGACGGGGAGCAGCCCAGCCTCCGCCGGGCTGGCGGCGCTTGCCTGGGCCATGGCGGGCGCGGACGTGCCGGCCGATGTCGCCAGGGCCAGCGCGAGCGCGGAAACCAGCGCCATGCGGCGCGCGGGCGCGATCCTGTGAAATGCTGTCATGCGTTCCCCCCAATATGATGACGCGCGATGCGGACGATCGCGAAGCCTCCGGAGGCTAGCATCAAAAACAGCGTATGTTCCGCACATCTGCCATAAAAAACGCAGAACGCACGCAATATTCCTGCGCAATTTCAGGAATTGTCGCTGCTTTCCTGCATCCTGCATGCGAATCGCGCAGGATCGCCCATGCCGGCGGCGGCACTATTTCTTGCGGTCGAACAGGATCGGCGGATTGATGCGCCGGGCCACTTCCCGCATGACGAAGCTGCTCCTGATCTTGGCGACATTCGGCAGGATCGACAGTTCCTTGCGATAGATCAGATCATAATCGTTGAAGGAGTGGACGTGGATGATGATGATGAAATCCGTGTCGCCCGAAACGAAGCCGCAATAGGACATTGACGGGCATTTCACGACCTCCTGCTCGAATTCGTTGAGCACATTCTCCGCCTGCGACACCAGTTCGATCGCCACCACCACGACGCCGCTGAAACCGAGCGCCGCCATGTTCAGATTGGCGTTATAGGCCGAGATGATCCCATGCTCTTCCATGATCTTGCGTCGCCGGGCGACGGCAGTGCTGGAGAGGTTGATCCGCTCCCCCACGGAGACATCCGACGCCCGTCCATCATCGGAAAGCGCGCGAAGGATTCGAAAATCGACAGCATCCAGCGAAACAGTGATGGATTTTCTCCCATATTCCAGAAACGACGCATGATTCATGCCACGACATGCGGATAATTGCCGCAGAATCATGAGAACCGCAACAAACAATCTGATAGCCTCTAAATTGCGAAACGGGATTGCGGTTTTTGATCCGCCGACCGTTTTTCAACAGCAGGCGTGACCGCACAGGGCGGACTGGCAGTCTTGGCCGAAGGGGCCGGCGTGACAACGCCGGAACGGCAGTTTTCTGGCGAAAACTCGCCATGGAGTGCGCGTGCAAGGGAGCATGAACGGCCGGATACAGGCTGTCGTGCTGGAGGATGCCCGAGTTGGTGGAGGTCAACATAAGGGGGTAATAATGGGCGCTCAGCTTTTTTCGCGACGTGATGTGGGACAGTCTCCGACGAGGCTCCTGAAGCGTCATGCACTTGCAAGCGCAGGCATTGCCGCGCTCTGCCTCATGTCCCATCCGGCCTATGCGCAGGCCCTGCCGGAAACGCCGCAGGATGCGCAGGCATCGGATGATACGCCGGACATCACCGTCACCGGATCGCGCATCGTCCGCGACGGCTATGACGCGCCGACCCCGGTCAGCGTCATCAGCACCAAGGAACTGAAGGCCGAAGCGCCGGCGAACATCTCCGATTTCGTGAACACGCTGCCGGCCGTGCGCGGTTCGGGCACGTCGGCCAACTCCAACGGCTCGCTGTCCAACGGCGCGGCAGGCATCAACAGCGTCAATCTGCGCAATCTGGGCGCGAACCGCACGCTGGTGCTGTTCGACGGCCAGCGCTCGGTCGCGTCGACCGCGACCGGCCAGGTGGACGTCAACACCTTCCCGCAGGCGCTGATCGAGCGGGTCGAGGTCGTGACCGGCGGCGCCTCTTCGGCTTATGGCTCGGACGCGGTGTCGGGCGTCGTCAACTTCATCCTCAACAAGAAGTTCACCGGCTTCAACGTGGAATTCGAGCATGGCGTCACCACCTATGGCGACGCGCCGAACTACAAGATCGCCGCAACGGGCGGCAAGACCTTTGCCGACGGGCGCGGCCACATCATCCTGTCCGGCGAATATTTCAGCCAGAAGGGCGTCCAGACGATCGACCGCGACTGGAACGAGAGCGGCTATTTCACCGTCAACAATCCGGCCTACAGCGCTTCGGCCTGCTCCGACAGTTCGGCCAGCACGACCTGCTATCCTGAATTCCTGATCACGGCGGGCGCCGGCACGGGCACGTTCAGCCCCGGCGGCCTCGTGACATCCGGGCCGCTACGCGGCACCTATTTCGGCACGATCGATCCCGCCACGGGCAAGGCGACCGTCAACCAGCTCGCCTTCGGCACGACCAGCAGCCAGTGGATGGTCGGCGGCGATTACAACATCACCAGCGCCGGACATCGCGGCAGCGCCACGCTGCAGCCATCCGAAACCCGCCGCAGCGCCTTTGGCCGCCTGAGCTACGAACTCTCGCCCGCGATCGAAGTCTACGGCCAGGCATCCTACAGCCGCTATAGCGGGCAAAGCTATTATCAGCAGACGCCCACCACCGGCGTCACGATCCGGGTCGACAACGCCTATCTGCCGACCTCGGTCCGCCAGCAGATGATCGCCAACAATCTGACGTCGATCTCCATCGGCACCAGCAACGTCGATCTGGGCCAGCAAGGCAGCGACAATACCCGCGAAGTCTTCCGCTATGTCGCGGGTGCCGGCGGCGAATTCCGCGTGATCGGCGCGGATTGGAAATACGACGCCTATTTCCAGTACGGCAAGACCAAGACGCATGAAATGCTGACCAATGCGTGGAACCTGGCGCGCATGACGCTGGCCACCGATGCGGTCGTCGCGCCCGCCGGAAATGCGGCGGGGATCGCGGCGGGCACCATCGTCTGCCGTTCGACCCTCACCAGTCCGTCCAACGGCTGCGTGCCCTTGAACCGCATCGGCGTGGGCGGCGCTTCGGATGCGGCGATCAACTATGTGATGTATGACGGCGCCCAGCCGGTCCGCGAACAGAAGCTGACGCAAAAGGTCGGCGCGGTCAGCTTCTCGACCAACGATCTCTTCTCGCTCTGGGCCGGCTCGATCTCGCTGGCCTTCGGTGCCGAATGGCGCGAGGAAGCGGTGAGCGGCTTCGTCGATCCGCTCTACCAGCCGGTGGTTGCCAATGGCGTGACCAGCGGCACCTGGATCTACGGCAACTACCTGCCCACCTTCGGCAAGTACAACGTCAAGGAAGCCTTTGTCGAAACCATCATCCCGCTGTTCAAGGGCATGGATTTCAACGGCGCCTTCCGCGCGACCGACTATTCGACGTCGGGCACCGTCACCACCTGGAAGACCGGCCTCACCTGGCAGGCGATCCCGGACGTCAAGTTCCGCGGCACCATCTCCCGCGACATTCGTGCGCCCAACCTGCAGGAGCTGTTCGCAGCGGGCACCGGCCGGACCAACACCGTCACCGTGCCGAATGCAAACGGCACGCTGCGCACCGACCAGTTCAACGAATCGACGATCGGCAACACCGGCCTCAAGCCGGAAGTCGCCAAGACCTATGGTGCCGGCGTGGTCCTGACCCCGACGTTCCTGCCGGGCTTCGCCTTCTCGGCTGACTATTACAACATCAACCTGAAGAGCGCGATTTCCTCGCTCACCGCCCAGCAACTGGTCGACCAGTGCTATAATGACGGCAACACGGACTCCTGCTCCTTCATCTCGACCACCGGCGGCCGCGGCGTCGTGACGCCGGGCCTCGCGATCACCAGCATCGAGATCAAGCCGTTCAACTTCGTGGGCATCAAGACCCAGGGCATCGATTTCGAGGCGAGCTATCGTCGCGAGGTCGGCCCCGGCAACCTGACCCTGCGTGCCCTAGCCAGCTATGCGATCAGCCTGAAGACCGACAATGGCGTCGCCGCGGTGACGGACGATGCCGGCCAGAATACCGGCGGCCTGCCCGACTGGACCTATCGCTTCTCGGCGGGCTACGATCTTCATTCC
Source organism: Sphingobium aquiterrae (assembly GCF_037154135.1). Lineage (NCBI taxonomy): Bacteria > Pseudomonadati > Pseudomonadota > Alphaproteobacteria > Sphingomonadales > Sphingobiaceae > Sphingobium > Sphingobium aquiterrae. The sequence continues at coordinate 146,860 of NZ_JBANFL010000008.1, read as the reverse complement.
GGCCTTGGCGTCCAGCTGGTTGCGCGTGGGGTCAGCCCCGGCAAGTACAACAACAATTATGTCGTCTGCACCACCGATTGCCCGGCATCGACCACCGACTACCGCACCATCAACTACAACCATATCGATGGCGCCTTCTTCTTCGACCTGAACACCAGCTACAGTTTCAACATCGGCGGTACGAAGGCCGAAGCGTTCCTGTCGGTGCGCAACGTCTTCAACAAGGACCCGGTTCTGGTCGCCATCGGCCCGAACGGCAACAATACGCCCGCCTATCCGCAGACCAATCGCGCGCTCTACGACGTGATGGGCCGCGTGTTCCGCATGGGCTTCCGCGTGAAGATCTGACCTGTTCCACCCGCCGGGGGCGATGTTCCCGGCGGGTCATGCTTTGACGTCCGTTATTTTTCCTAAACTTCTCAATTCCCGGGGGATGTATGATCAGGGGTTCCAAGCTCATCGCAGGCCTGTTGCTGTCGTCGGCGCTCACCATGCAGGCGGTCCCCGCCTATGCCGACGCCAGTCCCAAGCTGAAGAAGGAAGCCGAAGCCGGCGTCGATGCCCGCGCCAAGATGGTGCAGGAGATGGTCGATTCCGTCTTCTCCTTCGCCGAGCCCGGCTTCCAGGAGTTCAAGACCTCCGAATATCTGACCGGCATCCTGGAGAAGAACGGCTTCAAGATCACCAAGGGCGTCGCCGGTATCCCCACCGCCTGGACGGCGACCTGGGGCGAAGGCGGGCCGCTGATTGCGCTGGGCAGCGACATCGACGGGCTGCTCGGCCTGTCGCAGGTGCCCGGTTCCGCCAAGATCATGCCGCTGGTCGCGGGCGCGCCGGGCCATGGCGAGGGCCATAACAGCGGCATGCCGCTCGTCATCGCCGCCGCGCTCGCCGCCAAGGACGTGATGGTGAAGAACAACATCAAGGGCCGGCTGATGCTGTGGCCCGGCGTTGCCGAAGAATTGCTCGCGACCAAGGCCTATTATGTCCGCGCCGGCCTGTTCAAGGGCGTGGACGCTTCCATCTTCACCCATGTCGGCAACGGATTCAGCACCGGCTATGGCGAGATGGGCAATAACGGCATGGTCTCGGTGGAATATAGCTTCCACGGCAAGACCGCCCATGCCGCCGGCCAGCCCTGGTCCGGCCGCTCCGCGCTGGACGGCGTGGAGTTGATGGACATCGCCTGGAATTTCCGGCGCGAGCATCTGCCGCTCACCCAGCGTTCGCACTATGTCATCACCAATGGCGGCGGCCAGCCCAATATCGTGCCGGGCGAAGCCTCCGTCTGGTATTATTTCCGCGAGCAGACCTTCAAGTCGATCCGCGAACTCTACGATACCGGCAACACCATCGCGGAGGCCGCCGCCAAGGCGACCGGCACCACCGTCACCCGCAAGGTGCTGGGCTATGCCGCGCCCAATTTCGGCAATAAGCCGATAGCCGAGGCGGCGTACAAGAACATCCAGGCCGTCGGCATGCCCAAATGGACCGCCGACGACCAGGCATTCGCCAAGGCGGCGCAGGAAGCCAATGGCTTCAAGCTCCAGCCGCTGGCAACCACCGTCCAGCCGCTCTCCACGCCGGAAAGCCGCGGGCCTTCCATGGGCGGCGGTTCGGATGACATCGGCGACATCATGTGGACGGTGCCGACCATCACCATCCGTTTCCCCTCCAACATCCCGGGCATGATCGGCCACAATGTCACCTCCGCCTTCGCGATGGCGACGCCGATCGCGCACAAGGGCGCGGTGGTCGGCGCAAAGGCGCTGGCGATGACGGTGCTGGACCTGATGACCACGCCGACATTGATCGCGCAGGCCAAGGATTATTTCACCAACGTCCAGGGCAAGACCGACACATATGACCCGGTGCTGACCCCCGAAGACCAGCCGGCGATCTGGCTCAATGAAAAGACGATGAAGGAAATGCGGCCGCTGATGGAGCCCTATTATTACGATCCCGCCAAATACAGCTCCTACCTGGAACAGCTGGGCATCACATATCCCGTGAGCCCGACCGCGCCGCCCACGGCCAAGTGATCCACGGGGCCACCCCGGCCGCATGGCTGCGGGTGGCCCCTTTTTCCATCCGAAAACAGGACAAGGGCCGGAGTCGCGCCGCCATGAAGATGAGAACACGGACATTGGCCGCCCTGCTGGGAACAGCCGGCATCGTCGCGGCGACCATGGGCACCGCCCATGCGGACGCCAGCCCGAAGCTGAAGACGGAGGCCACCGCCAATGTCGAGGCGCATGCCAAGCTGGTGCAGGAGATGGTGGATTCCGTCTTCTCCTTCGCCGAGCCCGGCTTCCAGGAGTATAAGACCTCGGAATATCTGACCGGCATCCTGGAGAAGAACGGCTTCAAGATCACCAAGGGCGTCGCCGGCATCCCCACCGCATGGACGGCGACCTGGGGCGAAGGTGGGCCATTGATTGCGCTGGGCAGCGATATCGACGGCCTGCTCGGCCTGTCGCAGGTGCCCGGTTCCGCCAAGGTCATGCCGCTGGTCGCCGGCGCGCCGGGCCATGGCGAGGGTCATAACAGCGGCATGCCGATGATGATCGCGGCGGCCATCGCGGCCAAGGACGTGATGGTGAAGAACGGCATCAAGGGCCGGCTGATGCTGTGGCCCGGCGTTGCCGAGGAACTGCTCGCGACCAAGGCCTATTATGTCCGCGCCGGCGTCTTCAAGGGGGTCGACGCCAATATCTTCGCGCATGTCGGCACGGGGTTCGGCACCGGCTATGGCAAGCTGGGCAGCACCGGCATGGTCTCGGTGGAATATACGTTCAAGGGCATCACCGCCCATGCCGCCGGCCAGCCCTGGTCGGGCCGTTCCGCGCTGGACGCCGCCGAACTGATGGACGTCGCCTGGAACATGCGGCGGGAACACCTGCCGCTGACCCAGCGTTCGCACGATGTCATCACCAATGGCGGCGGCCAGCCCAATATCGTGCCGGGGGTCGCCTCCGTCTGGTATTATTTCCGCGAAAACACCTTCGATGCCGTCCGCAATCTCTACGAAACCGGCAACAGCATCTCCGAAGCCGCCGCGCAGATGACCGGCACCACCGTCACCCGCAAGGTGCTGGGCTATGCGGCGCCGACCTTTGGCAACAAGCCGCTGGCCGAGGCCGCGTACAAGAATATCGTCGCCGTCGGCATGCCCAAATGGTCGGCGGACGATCAGGCCTTTGCGCGGTCGATCCAGACGACCAACAGGTTCAAGGAATCGCTGCTGCCGACCACGGTGTCGCCGCTCTCCACGCCGGAAACGCGCGGCCCTTCCATGGGCGGCCCCTCCGACGACATTGGCGACGTGATGTGGAACGTGCCGACGATCACCGTCAGCTATCCCTCGAACGTCAACAACATCATCTTCCACAATGTCACCGCCGCGATGGCGATGGCGACGCCGATCGCGCACAAGGGGGCCGTTGCCGGCGCCAAGGCCGTGGCGATGACCCTGCTGGACCTGATGACCACGCCATCGCTGGTGGCCGCGGCCAAGGATTATTTCACCAACGTCCAGCTCAAGGAAGACAAATATGCGCCGGTGCTGTCGGCGCAGGACCAGCCCGCGATCTGGCTCAATGAAAAGACGATGAAGGAAATGCGGCCGCTGATGGAACCCTATTATTACGATCCCGGCAAATACAGCTCCTACCTCGAACAGCTGGGGGTCACATATCCCGCCAGCCCGACCGAACCGCCAAAAGTCAGATAATGTCAATGACCTGCGCCTGTCCGGCCATCGTCGGACAGGCCACCCCTCGGTGTCGCACACCCCCTCTGGAGACCTTGAAGATGAAGATAGCATCACGGTCACTTCTGGCATTGTTGAGTGCGGGCAGCATGATCGCTGCCGCCACCGGCACCGCCCATGCCGACGCCAGCCCCAAGCTGAAGGCCGAGGCCACCGCCAATGTCGAGGCGCATGCCAAGCTGGTGCAGGAGATGGTGGATTCCGTCTTCTCCTTCGCCGAGCCCGGCTTCCAGGAGTATAAGACCTCGGAATATCTGACCGGCATCCTGGAGAAGAACGGCTTCAAGATCACCAAGGGCGTCGCCGGCATCCCCACCGCCTGGACGGCGACCTGGGGCGAAGGCGGGCCATTGATTGCGCTGGGTAGCGATATCGACGGGCTGCTCGGCCTGTCGCAGTTGCCGGGCACGCCCAATATCACCCCGCAGGTCGCCGGCGCACCGGGCCATGGCGAGGGTCATAACAGCGGCATGCCGCTGATGATCGCCGCCGCCATCGCGGCCAAAGACACGATGATCAAGAACGGCATCAAGGGCCGGCTGATGCTGTGGCCCGGCGTTGCCGAGGAACTGCTCGCGACCAAGGCCTATTATGTCCGCGCCGGCCTGTTCAAGAATGTCGACGCGTCGATCTTCACCCATGTCGCGTCGGAATTCGGCACCGGCTATGGCAATACCGGGCTCAACGGCATGGTCTCGGTGGAATATACCTTCCACGGCAAGACCGCCCATGGCGCGGCGCCGTGGAACGGCCGTTCGGCGCTGGATGGCGTGGAACTGATGGATGCGGCGTGGAACATGCGGCGGGAGCATCTGCCGCTCACCCAGCGCTCGCATTATGTGATCACCAATGGCGGCGGCCAGCCCAATATCGTGCCGGATACCGCATCGGTCTGGTATTTCTTCCGCGAGCGCGATTTCGCTTCGATCCGCGCGCTGTTCGAGACCGGCAACGAGATTTCCGAAGCCGCCGCGCAGATGACCGGCACCAAGGTCTCGCGCCAGCTGCTGGGCTATGCCGCGCCCAATTTCGGCAACAAGCCGCTGGCGGAACTGGCCTACAGGAACATCCAGGCCGTCGGCATGCCGAAATGGTCGGCCGACGACCAGGCTTTCGCCAAATCGGTGCAGGCCACCAACAGCTTCCCGCTGAAGCCGCTGGCATCGACCGTTTCGCCGCTGTCCACGCCCGAACTGCGCGGCAACGCCAATTTCGGCGGATCGGACGATATCGGCGACATCATGTGGGCGGTGCCGACGATCACCATCTGGTTCCCCTCCAACATCCCCAACACCATCGGCCACAATGTCACCTCCGCCATGGCGATGGCGACGCCGATCGCGCACAAGGGTGCAGTCGCGGGCGCAAAGGCGGTGGCGATGACGGTGCTGGACCTGATGACCACGCCCGGCGTCATCACCGCCGCAAAGGATTATTTCACCAACGTCCAGGGCAAGACCGACAGATACGACCCGGTCCTGACCGCTCAGGATCAGCCGGCCATCCACCTGAACGAGAAGATCATGAAGGACATGCGCCCGCTGATGGCGCCCAATTATTACGACCCGGGCAAATACAGCTCCTATCTGGAGCAGCTCGGCATCGATTATCCGAACCCGCCCAAGGGGCAGCCCAAGGCGCAATAGCGCAGGCCATGCGCCGGGGCGTCACGACGCCCCGGCGTCGCCCCCCTTCGGGTCTTCCTTCGCCGGGGCATAGGCGCGCAGGAAAATATCCGCCGCAAAACACGCATCCGCTTCGATCTTGGCGGGATCGCGCGTCTCCACACGCCACATCATCCGCTGGTGATGCCCGCCGATGCACAGGGAGACGAGCGCCCGCGCCGCCAGCAGCGGGTCGTCCGCCCGCAAGCCGCCCCTGGCCATATGCTCCTCCAGGAAACCGGAGAGCAGCCTGAGTGTCATCATCGGCGCGCGCTCGAAGAAAATCGGCCCCAGTTCGGGGAAACGCGCGCCCTCCGCCTGGATCACCCGATGCAGGGCCAGCGCTTCGGGCGATGTCACCTTTTCCAGGAAGCCCCTGCAGAACCGTTCCACCGTGGCGCGCAGGTCATCGCCCGGATGCAGCAGCACCTTGAGCCGCTCGCGATATTCCGCCGTCGCGCTTTCCAGCACGGCCGAGAACAGGGCCTCCTTCGACGGGAAATAGGACCATAGCGTGCCCTTCGATCCCCCCAGGGTCGCGGCGATGGCGGACATCGACGTGCCTGCATAGCCCTGCTCAAGAAACGATGCCTGCGCGACCGTGATGATGGCGGCGCGGCGGTCTTCCTTACGGGCTTCGCGGCGAGTTTGCGCCTTGTTGGTCCAGCAGCTTTCCATAACCATACTATAGAGTACGATTTTCGATTGACAAGATCGGGGATACCCCCCACATGCGGTTCCGTACCAACCAGTACGGTTTTAATCATGAACGCAAATCACACATATGGGCGGATTTTCGCGGCTCTGCTTGGCAGCGCTGCCATGCTCTCCGCCTGTGCGCCGGTGCCGCAGCTCGGCGCCCGGCCACAGGTACGCGCGGCCGGCAGCATCGCGGCGGAACGCTCCCTGGGTGCCGCGACGGATGCCGCCACGCAATGGCCCGGCGCCGACTGGTGGTCGGCCTATGCCGACCCGCAACTGAGCGCGCTGATCGAGGAAGGACTGAAGGGCGCGCCCGATCTGGCCGCCGCGATCGCCCGTGTGCGCCAGGCCGATGCCTATGCACAGCAGGCGGGCGCCGCCCTGCTGCCTCGCCTGAACGTCGACGGGACGGCGAGCGAAAACAAGCAGAGCTACAATAACGGCATCCCCGCCGAATTCGTGCCGAAGGGGTGGAACGACACCGGGCGCGTGACCGCCAATCTGGGTTTCGACATCGACCTGTGGGGCCGCAACCGCGCCGCGCTGGCGGCCGCGACATCCGATGCGGAGGCCGCCCGGCTGGAGCTGGCGCAGACCCGCCTCACCCTCTCCACCGCCATCGCCACCGCCTATGCCGATCTCGCCCGGCTCCATGCCGACCGCGACGTGCTGGCGGCGACGGTGGACATCAGAACGCGCACCCAGGCGCTTGTCGCCCAGCGCGTCGCCACCGGGCTTGGCAATCGCGCCGACCTGAAGCTGGCCGATGCCGCCGTGCCGACCGCCCGCGCGGAGCTGGCCGCGACGGACGAATCGATCGCCCTCACCCGCAACCGGATCGCCGCGCTGATCGGCGCCGGGCCGGATCGCGGCCTTGCCATCGCGCGGCCAGGCGCAACGGTCGCCGCGCGCGGCATCCCCGCCGGCGCGACGACCGATCTGGTCGGCCGGCGCCCGGACGTCGCCGCAGCCCTTGCGCGGGTGCATGCGGCCGCCAGCCGGATCAAGGTGGCGCGGGCGGATTTCTACCCCGCGCTCAGCCTCAACGCCCTGTTCGGCGTCCAGTCTCTGGGCCTGTCCAACCTGTTCGACGGCGGCTCCACTTATGGCAATGCCGGCCCGGCGATCAGCCTGCCGCTGTTCCAGGGCGGCGCGATCTCCGGCCGTTACCGTGGCGCGCGCGCCACCTATGACGAGGCGGTCGCGAGCTATGACAAGACCGTCGTCGGCGCCTATCAGGATGTCGCCGATGCGGTAACGAGCCAGACCATGCTGGTCGCGCGCCTTGCCGATGCGCACAAGGCTTCGTCGGACACGCAGGAAGCCTATGATCTGGCGCTGCAGCGCTATCGCGGCGGGCTTTCCACCTATCTCGACGTGCTGACGGCGGAGCAGAACCTGCTCGCGAGCCGCCGCACCGTCGCGACGCTGGATGCGCGCGCCTTCACCCTCGACGTCGCGCTGGTGCGCGCGCTGGGTGGCGGCTTTTCCCGTTCCTCCCTCTCCATGACGTCCAAGGACAAGACCCGTGGCTGACACTGCAGAAACCCAGGCCCCCGACCAGAACGGGGCAGAAAAGAATGGCGCGGCGCGCCGCAAGCTGCTGACCGGCATCGGTGTCGCCGTTGCGGTGATCGCGGTCATCGTCGGCCTTTGGTACGTCCTGGTCGCCCGCAACCGGGTGACGACGGACAATGCCTATGTCGGCGCCGACAGCGCGCAGGTGACGCCGATGGTCGCCGGACAGGTGCTGGACGTGGCGGTATCCGACACGCAGGCGGTCAGGCGCGGCGACATCCTGCTGCGCATCGACGATCGCGATACCCGCATCGCCCTGGCCCAGGCGGAGGCGGACCTGGCCCGCGCCCGCCGCCAGTTCGGCCAGACGGCGGCGACCAGCACCGCCCTGTCCGCCCAGCTGGACGCGCGCGCCGCCGACATCGCCCGCGCGCGCGCCGAAGTGACCGCCGCACAGGCCAATTACGACAAGACCCGGATCGACCTCGACCGGCGGCGCACGCTGGCGCCCAACGGCGCTGTCTCCGGCGAGGAGCTGACGACCGCGACCAACGCCTTCGCCGCGGCGAAGGCCGCATTGGTGCAGGCGCAGGCGGGCCTGGTGCAGGCGGGCGCGACCCGTGGCGCCGCCGCCGGCAGCCTCGCGGCGAACGACGCCCTTATCAAGGGCACCACCGTCGCCACCAATCCCGAAGTGCTGGCGGCGCAGGCCGCCGTCGCCAAGGCGCGGCTGGACCTTGACCGCACGGTCGTCCGCGCGCCGCTGGACGGCATCGTCACCCGCCGCCAGGTGCAGGTGGGCCAGCGCATCGCGGCCGGCACGACGGTGATGACCATCGTTCCACTGAACCAGCTCTATGTCGACGCCAATTTCAAGGAAGGCCAGCTTGCCAAGGTGAAGGTGGGCCAGCCGGTGACGCTGACGTCCGACCTTTATGGGGGCGGCGTCACCTATCATGGCAGGGTCGCCGGCTTTTCCGGCGGCACGGGGTCGTCCTTCGCGCTGATCCCCGCGCAGAACGCCACCGGCAACTGGATCAAGGTGGTGCAGCGCCTGCCCGTCCGCGTGAAGCTGGACCCGCATGAGCTGGCCGCGCATCCGCTGCGGGTGGGCCTGTCGATGGACGTGGACGTCGACATTTCGGGCGACTGACCCGCCCCGTTCCTGCAACCGGCGCAAGCGAAGGCACATCGGCGATGAGCGACATCAGCAAAAGACCGGCCGACTGGTTCCAGCCCCTGACCGGCGCCCGGCTGCTGCTGGCCGGGCTGGTGCTGGCGGCATCCAATTTCATGGTCGTGCTGGACACGACGATCGCCAATGTCTCCGTGCCGCACATCGCCGGCGGGCTGGGCATTTCGGCCAGCCAGGGCACCTGGATCATCACATCCTATGCCGTGGCGGAGGCGATCTGCGTGCCGCTGACCGGATGGCTTGCCGCCCGGTTCGGCACGGTGCGCACCTTCATCATGGGGATGATCGGCTTCGGCATCTTTTCCACCCTGTGCGGCATGTCGACGACGCTGGGCATGCTGGTCGCCTGCCGCATCGGCCAGGGGCTGTGCGGCGGGCCGCTGATGCCGCTGACCCAGACCCTGCTGCTGCGCATCTTCCCGCCCCAAAAGCGGGCGCAGGCGATGGCGATGTGGGCGATGACCACCGTCACCGCGCCGATTTTCGGCCCCATCCTGGGCGGCACCATCAGCGACAACTGGTCGTGGCACTGGATTTTCTTCATCAACATCCCGGTCGCCATCGCCTGCGCCTTCGGTGCGATGCGCCTGCTGCGCCGCGCCGAGACGCTGCTTGTCCATCAGCCGATCGACCGCATCGGCCTGGCGCTGATGGTGCTGTGGATCGGCGCGCTGCAGATCATGCTGGACCTGGGGCGGGAACATGACTGGTTCGGCGATCCCCTCATCGTCGCCCTCGCGGTGATCGCGGCAATCGGCTTTGCCGTCTTCATCGTCTGGGAAATCACCGAGCGCCAGCCGATCGTCGACCTGCGGGTGTTCCGCCATCGCGGCTTCACCGTCAGCACCATCTCGCTCTCCTTCGCCTTCGGCACCTTCTTCGCGTCGGTGGTCATCCTGCCGCAATGGATGCAGCAGAGCCTGGGCTACACCGCGACCTGGGCCGGCTATGCCACCGCGTTCAACGGCGTCGGCGCCGTCATCATGTCCCCCATCGTGGCGAAGCTGGCGAATAAATGGGACCCGCGCGGGCTGGTGTGCTTCGGCATATTGTGGCTGGGCATGACCTCCCTGCTGCGCACGATGTGGACGAGCGACGCCGATTTCTGGACGCTGGCGATGCCGCAGATGCTGCAGGGCATCGCCATGCCCTTCTTCTTCATTCCGTTGACGACCATCGGGCTGGGCGCCGTGGAGCCGCATGAAACGGCGTCCGCGGCGGGCATCATGGCGTTCATGCGCACGATGTCGGCCGCCATCGGCACCTCTGTCGCGACCACCATATGGGACGATTATGCCCGGTCGGCGCGCAGCAACCTGTCCGGGCTGGTCAACAGCGGCGCCCTGCCGGCCTCCAACCTGAGCACGGAACAGGTGAGGCGCCTGATCGAGCAGCTGGTCGACAAGGAAAGCCTGGCAATCGCGACGAACCATATCTTCGCCATCGCCGCGGTGATCTTCTTCTTCTCGGCGATGATCATCTGGCTCTCGCCGCGCCCCTCACACCCCGTCGATCCCAGCGCCGCGCACTAAGGCGATTTCTAATCAGATGGAATCATTTGATGACTCGGAAATCGTGTAAAATCAACAAACTGGCGCGGTTGATCCGACGCAGTCGGATCGCAAACCGCTCTAGGGCGCGAGCGTCAGCAGGCAGCGCGCCAGCGCATCCGGTTGGGAGACGGCCGGCGAATGATCGCTCTCAAGCGTGAACAGCGGGACGCAGGGCAGCGCCGCCTGCATCGCGCGTTGCAGGGGCAGCGGCACGGTGAGGTCGCCGGTGCATTCGACATAGGCGCGCGGCACCGTGCCGAAGCGCGCCTCGCTGAGTGTCAGCGGGGTTGCGAACACATCCATGGGCTCGGCGCACAGCCGCGCGACGGCGCGGTCGCGCCATTGCGGCGGCGTGGCCGAATAGATGACGTCGGCGGCAGCCTGCGGCACCAGGGTCGTGCTGTTATGCGGGCCGGACTTCAGCATCTTGCCGGTCGCGCGCGGGGGATCGCTGTGCGAGACCTCCAGCAGCGTGCCGCCGTCCGGGATGAGGAACGCCGCGACATAGACAAGGGTCGCCACTTTCTCCGGCACCCGCTCGGCCGCTTCGCTGATGACGATCCCGCCCCGGCTGTGCCCGGCGAGGATCACCGGCTCCGCCTGCGCGCGCAGGATATCGGCGACCTGATCGGCCCAGAGCGCCAGCGACACATGCTCCAGCGGCGTGTCGTCGGCGCCCATGCCTTTCAGGTCCGGCGCGATCACCCGATGCCCCGCCGCTTCCAGCAGCGGCACGATCCGCTCCCAGGCCCAGGCGCCATGCCAGGCACCATGCACAAGCACATAGGTCGCCATGCCGTTCATCCCTCCCCGGTCGCGATCGCCTGCCCCGCGGCCCAGCCGCTGGCCCAGGCCCATTGGAAATTATAGCCGCCCAGCCAGCCGGTGACATCCACCGCCTCGCCAATGGCGTAAAGCCCCGGCAGATGCCGCGCCGCCATGGTGCGGGACGACAGGCCGGCGGTGGAGATGCCGCCCGCCGCCACTTCCGCCCTGGCATAGCCTTCCGACCCGTTGGGCATGAAGGTCCATCCCGCCAGCCGCTTGCCGGCCTCCGCCAGCGCGCGGTCGGGCAGGTTGGCAAGCTCGCCCGGCAGCGCCATGCGCTCGGCCAGCGCTTCGGCGAGCCGGGCGGGCAGCGCCGCCGACAGGAGCAAACGCAAGGTCGCGCGCGGCTGCGCCCGTTTGGCGGCGAGCAGCCAGTCGCCCTCCCGATCCGGCAGGAAGTCGATGGTGACGGGCTGGCCGTGGCGCCAGTAGGAAGAGACCTGCAGGATCGCCGGGCCGGACAGCCCGCGATGGGTGAACAGCGCCGCTTCCCGGAACGATGCCTTGCCGCTGCGCGCGACCACCTCCGTCGACACGCCGGACAGCGCGCGGAACAGCGCCTCTTCGCCGGGCAGGGTCAGCGGCACCAGCGCCGGGCGCGGCTCCACCACCTTCAGGCCGAAACGCCGGGCGATGTCATAGGCGATGCCGCTGGCCCCGACCTTGGGAATGGAGGGGCCGCCGGTGGCGATCACCAGCGCGGGCGCCTGCGCCAGCCGGTCGCCGACCTGCACCGTGAAGCGCCCGTCGGCATGGGATATCTCGCCCAGCGGTTGCCCGAAGGCGAAGGTCACGCCGCCCTTCTCGCATTCCGCGACCAGCATGGCGACGATCTGCCGCGCGGACCCGTCGCAGAAGAGTTGCCCCAGCGTCTTTTCATGCCAGGCGATGCCGTGGCGGTCGACCATCGCGATGAAATCGGCGGCGGTATAGCGGCCAAGCGCGGACTTCATGAAATGCGGATTGGCCGACAGATAGCGGTCGGGCGCGCTGTGGATATTGGTGAAATTGCACCGCCCGCCACCGGAAATCAGGATCTTGCGGCCCGGCTCGTCCCCATGGTCGACCAGTAGCACGCGCCGCCCGCCCTGCCCGGTGACCGCCGCGCACATCAGGCCCGCGCCCCCCGCCCCCAGCACGATCGCATCGAAGTCATGAGCAGGCGCGGAAACGGGGGCAGGCATCGCCCAGCCTATGAACGCATCCGCGCCGAACACCAAGCCTCTTCCCCGCTTGGCGTGGGAGGGATGGCGATGTAGACCCACGGACACGCCCAAGCGAAGAACCATCCGCACAGATCATGCCTGCCCCATTTCCCCTCCCGCCACGCGCAAAAATGCTTTGGGGCACCGTGCTGGCGGCGCTGCTGCTGCCCGGCTGTTCGCAGGAGCAGAGCGGGCCCGTGGTCGTCAGCGTCATCGGCAGCCGCCGCGATCTGGACGAGCCGATGCGCAACATCCTCTCGCCCGCGGCCAAGCTCATCATGGAATCGACCGCGCAGGGGCTGGTCGCTTTCGATGCGGCGGGCGACATCATGCCGGCGCTGGCGGAACGGTGGATCGTGGAGGACGGGGGGCTGAGCTATATCTTCCGCATTCGCCGCGCCCGCTGGTCCACCGATGTCGATGTGACCGCGAAGGAAGTTGCCCGGCTGCTCGACGCGCGGATCAGGGCGAATGTCGCGCTCGATCCGCATGGCGACCTGAACGCCGTCGAAGAGATCGTGCCGATGACCGGCGAAGTCATCGAAATCCGCCTGTCGGCGCCGCGCCCCTATCTGCTGCAGATGCTGGCCCAGCCGCAGATGGGTATCATCCGCAGCGGCGACGGCACCGGCCCCTATCGCGCCGAGGACCGCGACAAGGCGCTGTTCCTGACGCCGGTGCCCGATCCGGACGATGGCGATGGCGCCGACACGCCGGTCGCCCCGCGCGACGATCGCGTGCTGCGCGCGGAACATGCCGCCCATGCCATCGCCCGCTTCCAGCTGGGCCTGTCGGGTCTGGTGCTGGGCGGGCGCTATAGCGACATGCCGCTGCTGACCGGCGCGGACATCGACAATAATGCCGTGCGCATGGACCCGGCGCAGGGGCTGTTCGGGCTGTCGATCACCGGCCATAATGCTTTTCTGGGCGATGCCGCGATCCGCGCGGCGCTGAGCATGGCGGTGGAGCGCGAACGGATACCCTCCGTGCTCTCGCTGGGCCGCTGGACCTTCACCGACCGGCTGCTGCCGCAACAGTTCGACCTGCCCGCCCCGGCCGCGCCGCCGATATGGGACGGGCAATCCATCGACGACCGCCGGGCGGCGGCTGCCGCCGCGGTGGCCAAATGGACGGCGGCGAACGGCGCGGCGCCGGTGCTGCGCGTGGCCATGCCCGCCGGATCGGGCACGCGCCGCCTGTTCGCCACCATCACGGCCGACTGGCAACGGATCGGCGTGCGCGCACGGCTGGTGCCGCTGAACGCCGCGGCCGACCTGATGCTGGTGGACGAGGTCGCCGCCTATGACAGCGCGATCTGGTATCTCGACCGCATCAGCTGCGCGCGCGGCATCCATTGCGACGACAGCGCGGAGGCGCTGCTGGAGAGCGCGGCGCTTGCCACCGACGCGAACCAGCGCGCCGCCACCCTTGCCGAAGCGGCCCGGCGGATCATCGACCATGGCGGCTATATTCCGCTGGGCGCGCCGATCCGCTGGTCGCTGGTCTCCCGCACGCTTAACGGCTTCACCCCCTCCCCGCGCGCGCGCCACCCATTGAACCAGCTGTTCCGCGCCACCAATTAAGAGCGCGAGGGGACAGGAGGATCAATGCCCATTTCCCAGGACCAGTTCGACCGCATCGCCCGCACCCTGCCCGGCATCGGCACCGATCCGCAATCGATCCGCCGCCGGATCGAGATGATGGAGGCGCTGCTGGAGGGGCTGTTCGTCGTTCCGGGCACGCGGTATCGCGTCGGGCTGGACAGCATCGTCGGCCTGGTGCCGGTGGTGGGCGACATCATCACCGCGGGCATGGGCGCGTGGATCGTGTGGGAAGCGCGCAACCTTGGCATGTCGAAGCTGCAGCTGACGCGCATGGCCGCCAATGTCGGCATCGACACGGTGCTGGGCGCCATTCCCTTTGTCGGCGATGCCTTCGATTTCGTCTTCAAGTCGAACAGCAAGAACCTGAAGATCATCAGGAAACATCTGGACCGGCATCATCCCGGCACGGTGACGATCGAGCGCTGAGCGCGATAGGCATTGGGCGACCTATTCCCGTTCGGGCCAAGCCTGCCCCGGATTAGATCCGGGGGCGAACAGGCGCAGGATTAGGCCGAATCGGCATTCAACTCTCTTGAATGATTGAACTATGTTTATTTCAATTCGTCATGCTGAACGTGTTTCAGCATCCATTCCTCCGCGCGCGCGATGGCTTCAGGAGGCGCGATGGATCCTGAAACACGTTCAGGATGACGATGGTCCTGGCGGTAGCCAACCTGCCCCTTTCTGAATGTCGACCCGCCCTAATCCTGCGCCCGTTCGCGCTCGGCCGCTTCCATGTCGAGCTTCAGTTGCAGGGCGGGCCTTGGTGTCGGCCGGGCCGGCAGGGGCCGCTGGGCGATGCGCGGCCCCGGCGTGATGCGCAGTCTTGCCGATAGAGACGCGCCGGGCTTGCCGCCGGGGCAGCGCGCATAGTCGAGCGCGCTGTCGAGGCAAAGCCACAGCTCCTGCAGCCAGCCCTGACGGGTCGTGCTGACGCGGATCATATTGGCGCGCAGGCTGGGATTGGCTGCGGCGAACGCCTGCACGAAACCCCCGACCGTCAGCGAAGGGCGGCGCGCGAGCGCGGTCATGTCGGGATAGCGGATATCCTGGTAGAGGGCGCGGGAGAGGTTGAAATACAGCTCCGGCTTCGTGGTCATGCAGGTGCCGTGCTTGGCCCATTCATGCTGCAGCAACTGGGCCGAAGGCGTGGTGCAGAGATTGTCGCGAATGACCTTCTGCGGCAGCAGCGCGGTAGAGCGGCAATATTGCGGCCAATCCCGCCCGCGCCCGTCGGGCCACAAGCCATGGAGCGTGAAGCCGAAGCGCCCGGCGCGGGCGCTGCACTGGAACTCGCCGCGATGGGCGGGCGAGAAGCAATATTGCGGCGTCCAGCTGAGCGCCAGCGTATAGCCGCCGATGGGCAGCAGCCGCCGGGGTTGCCCGGCATCCGGCAGCTCGGGCCGGGGGCGCGGCAGGGCAGCAGGCGCGCTGCATTGCGCGACCTGCGCCAATGCCATGCCGGGCAGTCCCCCGCCCGCCAGCGCCGCAAAAAGGGCCAGCACCGCCGGCAGCGGCGCGCGCTTCGACTTGTTTTCCCTGATTTCCCAGGCGTTGGAGGAGCCCATCCGGCGCGGAATCACTCTAAAGGCTGGCAAAATCAAGGCCGATGTCCGCCGCCGGTGCCGACTGGGTCAGGCGGCCGACCGAGATATAGGTGACGCCCGTTTCGGCAATCGCCCGGATCGTGTCCAGCGTCACCCCGCCCGATGCCTCGGTCGGCACGCGTCCGCCCACCAGCGCCACCGCGTCGCGCAGCATGGGCGGCGCCATATTGTCGAGCAGCAGATGGGTGGCCCCGGCGGCCAGCGCCGGCGCGATCTGGTCGATCCGGTCGACCTCCACGATGATCCGCGCGATGCCGGCGGCGACGGCGCGGCGCACCGCTTCCTCCACCGATCCGGCGACGGCGACATGATTGTCCTTGATCATCGCCGCATCCCACAGGCCCATGCGGTGATTGGTCGCGCCGCCCATCCGGGTCGCATATTTTTCCAGCAGACGCAGGCCGGGGATGGTCTTGCGCGTGTCGAGCAGGGTCGCGCCGGTGC
This sequence comes from Sphingobium aquiterrae, assembly GCF_037154135.1. Classification (NCBI taxonomy): domain Bacteria; kingdom Pseudomonadati; phylum Pseudomonadota; class Alphaproteobacteria; order Sphingomonadales; family Sphingobiaceae; genus Sphingobium; species Sphingobium aquiterrae. The sequence goes on along the minus strand of NZ_JBANFL010000008.1, from coordinate 130,768 downwards.
CCGCGATCCTGTCCACATAGGCGCGGGTCATGGTGGCGATGCCGGTCAGGTGCTGGGCGGTGTTGAGCGCGGACCGCTCCGCCGTCAGCATCGCCCGCCCCCGCCCCTTCAGGCGCATGATGTCGGTGCCGGCGGCGACCTGCTGCCCGTCCTCGACCAGCAGCTCGATCTCCACATCGGGGTCGAGCGCGCGGAAGAAGGCGGCGGCGATCGGCAGGCCGGCGACGGTCACGGCATCGCGGCTGTCCATCACGCCGGTGAAGCTGGCGTCGGCGGGGATCACCGCCTCGCTCGTCACGTCGCGGCCTTCGGGGCCCAGATCCTCCGCCAGCGTCGCCGCGACGAAGGCGTCGGGATCGAAGCCCGGCAGGCTCCAGTCGCGGGTGGTCGTTTCAGTGGTCATGCGCGTCCCCGCGAATCGTCGTTGCTGTTGCTGTGGCGGCTTTTGGCACGGTCGCCCGGCCACGCCCATAGGCGGCGGCGGGTTACAGCAGCGATCCCACCATGCGCGCGACATTCTCGGCGACCTTGCGGTGGAAGGGCCTTGCCTCCCATGTCGCCCGGTCCAGATGGTCGCTGGCCGCCAGATAGCCCTGCTGCACCGCCTCCACCGCCGCGACGGACGCGGCGTCGAGCAGCAGCAGGCTCGCTTCTTCGTTCAACTGGAAGGACCGCATGTCGACATTGCTGGAGCCCACCACCGCCAGCTGCCCATCAATGCTGACCGCCTTCGCATGCAACAGATAGTCGCGATAGGTGTGGATGCGGATGCCCGCCGCCAGCAGCTCGGCATAATAGCTGCTCTGCGCGAAATGGACGAGCCACTGGTCGACCACGGAAGAGAGCACGATATCCACCCGCACCCCGCGCATCGCCGCCGTGCGCATCGCGTCCAGCAGGTCGTCGTCGGGAATGAAATAGGGCGTCACCAGCACCGCATGGGAACGCGCCTGATGCAGCTGCCAGACGAGCAACGTCTTGAACCCTTCCAGCGGATGATTGGCGCCGCTGGGCAGCAGTTGCGCCACCACATCGCCCGTCGGCTCGGGGATGACCAGCGGGACGTCCGGCAGGCTGCGCGTTTCCATATACCAGTCGGCGCGGACCAGCGCTTCCATCTCCGCCACGACGGGGCCGGTGACGCGGGCGACCAGTTCCCGGTTGACGATGCCGGGCTTGAAATCGGGCGCGACGATATTCTGCGATCCGACATAGCCGATCTCGCCGTCGATCACGAAGAGCTTGCGGTGGTTGCGCATGTCGCGCCGGGTGCGCCCGCGCAGCCAGCGCAGCGGCAATGCCTGGCGCACATCGACGCCGGCCTGCTCCAGCATCGGCCGCAACCCCTTTCGCCACGGGCGCGAGCCCACCGGATCGAACATCACCTGGCAGGGCACGCCGCGCGCGACGGCGCGGCCCAGCGCCTCCGCCACCCGATGCCCCACGGCATCGTCGGCGAAGATATAGACGAGGATGCGCACATGCCGCCGCGCGCCGTCGATGTCCGCCACCAGCCGGTCGATGGCCTCGCCATAGTCGGCGATCAGGGCGACGGCATTGCCCGCCGTCGCCGGCATCTGCCCCAGCGCATGGCTGAGCGCGACGATCGGGTCGCGCCCGGCATCGGGCGGCGGCGCGACAATGGCCAGCCGCTGGCCGACGACGGTGAACCACGGCTCCAGTTCGCGAAAGCGCATCCGCCGCCATTCGGGGAAGCGCGGGCTGCCGATGGTCCAGAACAGCAGCAGCCCCGGCACCGGCAGGAAGAAGATGAGCAGCAGCCACGCCCGCGTCGCCGCCGGACTGCGGCGAAAGGGCACGGTCAGCAGCGCGCCCAGCCGGATGATCCATTCCAGCGTGTAGAAGGCCGCGCCCAGATCGCTTTGCGGAAGGCCCATTATGCGTCCGGCCCACTTTGCCAGCCCTTTGCCGCCGGCCATGCGCGGCAGGCGTCGCCGGGCGAACAGATATGTTCAGGCGCGATCATGCCGCCATCTAATCGCCCGCCGACGATTGTGACAATCGCTTTTGGCCGGAGAGCAGCGACGGCCGCCCTGCCGGCATTGCTTGCCCGCATGATCCAGCGGCGATGGCCGCGCGCCAAGGGCGGCCTTCGGTTCGGACAATCTCATGCCCTGGCGGTCGAACAACGGGAAGATCGCCCCCAGAAACGAGGGGCAAGCCATAGGATAAAGGGCTTAACGCGCGCCCAGATCGCCCTGCCCGACCGTGTTGCTCGCCATTTCCAGCATCCGGTCGAGGCTCTTCTTCGCGGCGAGGCGCAGCCCCTCCTCCATCTCGATCCGGGGCGTCAGGTCGCGCAGCGCCAGGTACAGCTTCTCCATGGTGTTGAGCGCCATATAGGGGCAGATGTTGCAGTTGCAGTTGCCGTCCGCGCCGGGGGCGCCGATGAAGGTCTTTTCCGGCACCGCCTTTTCCATCTGGTGGATGATATGCGGTTCGGTAGCGACGATCAGCGTGTCGCCGGGCATCGTCTTGGCAAAGTCCAGGATGCCGCTGGTCGAGCCGACATAATCGGCATGGTCGACGATATAGGGCGGGCATTCGGGGTGCGCGGCAATCGGCGCGTCGGGGTGCTGCGCCTTGAGCTTCAGGAGTTCGGTTTCGCTGAACGCCTCATGCACGATGCAGACGCCGGGCCACAGCAGCATCTCGCGCCCCAGCTTGCGGGCGAGATAGCCGCCCAGATGCTTGTCCGGGCCGAAGATGATCTTCTGGTCCTTCGGGATCTGCGAGAGAATCTTTTCGGCGGACGAGCTGGTGACGATGATGTCACTGAGCGCCTTCACCTCCGCCGAGCAATTGATATAGCTGAGCGCGATATGATCGGGGTGCGCTTCCCGGAACGCCTTGAACTGCGCGGGCGGGCAGCTGTCCTCCAGCGAGCAGCCGGCGTCCATGTCCGGCAGGACGACGATCTTCTGGGGCGACAATATCTTTGCGGTTTCCGCCATGAAGCGCACGCCGCAAAAGGCGATCACGTCCGCGTCGGTCTCCGCCGCCTTGCGCGACAGCTCCAGCGAATCGCCGACGAAATCGGACAGGTCCTGAATTTCGGGCTTCTGGTAATAATGACCCAGAATGACGGCATTGCGCTCCTTGCGCAGCCGGTCGATCTCCGCGCGCAGGTCCAGTCCCTGTGGAATGGCGGTAATCGCGTTCATGTCCTTACTCCCTCAGGCCCCATGCTCCTATGGACCAGTACCGGCGCCCTAACGGGCGGGCGGGCGATTGGCCAGTACCTCGTTGATCGGGGTGGTGACGTCCCATTGGTCCTTGTTGGTCGGGAAACGCTCGGGCGGAAAGGTCACGACCACCCGCGCGTCACCATAGCCCATTTTGGCGAGCGGGGCGCCGAGCAAACGGCCCAGCGCCTTGCGCCCGTTCTCGCGCGCCTGCGCCATGCGCTCGGCGGAGCGGGCGACCGTTTCCGCCTGGCCCTGCGCATGGGCGGACGCGCGCCGGCTCAGCTCCTCGCCCGCCTGGCGGGTGACGAACAGGCCGTTGGTCTGCACCAGCGTCCGGCGGCTCTCGTCCACATTGGCGCGCGCCGCCTTCACGTCGGGCGCATTGACGATCAGCGTGCGGGACGATTCTACCCATTCCAGATCGCCCGGCCCGATGGCGCCGACATCCACGAAATAATCGACGCTGAAGGGCATCTTCACGACCTGATCGGATTTCAGCAGGCCAAAGCCGCGAATGTCCGATGCCGTGCTCTGCACCGTGCCGGACAGTTCCGACACCTTCAGGCTGCTGGCGCCGACAAAGCGCTCGGCGATCACTTTGGTGATGGCGGTGCCGTCCTCCTCGGCGGTGACGACATAGTCGCGGCTATAGAGCCGCCAGCCCAGGGCGATCGCGAGGATCAAGGCAAGGAGCAGCGCCACCGATACCCCGGCCAGCGCCCGCCGGGCCGTCAACATGCGCGCCATCGCCCGTCCGCAGTCGCACGCGCCAGCCCGCGCTGCTGCAGGTCGATCAGATGCGCCAGCACCGATCGGCCGGCGGCGGGGTGCAGGCCGGGGTCGATGCCCTTGTACATCTGCAGCACCATGTCGGGGATGGCGACCTCCTCCTCCCCGATCAGCCGCATGATCTGCCCCTCGCGATGCTTGCGATGGCCCATCATGCCGCGCACCAGCCGCTGCGGCTTTTCCACCGGATCGCCATGCGCCGGGTAATAGATGGCGTCCTCGCGCGCCAGCAGCAGCTGCATGGAGCGCATATAGGCAGCCATGTCGCCATCGGGCGGGGACACGACGCTGGTCGACCAGCCCATCACATGATCGCCGGTGAACAGCGCCCTTTCCTCTTCCAGCGCATAGCACAGATGGTTGGACGTATGCCCCGGCGTCGCCAGCGCGCGCAGCGTCCAGCCATCGCCCGCCAGCGCCTCGCCATCCTCCAGCACGCGGTCCGGCGCATAATCGGCGTCGAAGGCGGCGTCGGCGCGCGGGCCATCGTCATTCAGGGTGAGCGGCGCGCAGCCGATGATCGGCGCGCCCGTCTCCGCCGCCAGCGGCGCGGCGGCGGGGCTGTGATCGCGATGGGTGTGGGTGCAGACGATCGCCCGCACCGGCCGGCCGCCGATCGCCCGCATCAGCGCGGCCAGATGGTCCGGCGCCGCCGGGCCGGGATCGATCACGGCCACGTCGCCGGCGCCCACGACATAGGTCTGGGTGCCCCAATAGGTGAAAGGCGACGGATTGGGCGCCAGCACCCGGCCGACGAGCGGCGTCAGCTGCATCAGATCGCCCGCCGGCGGCCTGTCCGTGTCGATCGGCATGTCCATGCCCCCCATGTGCCATCTGCCGCGGCGATTTCAAGCGGGGCGGCATGCAATAGGGGCGGCGGGACCGTCCGCCCTCTCCCTCCCGAAAACAATTTCGATGTCGCGGGAAGACCGGCAACGGCCACAATATTTCATAGGCTTAGGCCGCAGCTATGCTCATCGGGACCAGATCGCGACGCCCGCTGCCCTCGCCGTTTAAGCCACGCTTAAACTATTTTTGCGATGGCCTCCCGAACGAGGGAGATTCCAGACAGTATATGCCGCCCCGGTTCGATTCCTTTTCCTGGCTTATGCTGCGACGAACCAATCCGGTCGTGGCCGTTGCGCAGTTTCACGCGCTGCGCCGGCAGGTTCCCTTTCTCTATGCGCTGTTGACGGTGAACGGCTGGGCGGTCGCCTACACCCATTTCGGCATCGCGCCCGACAGCCTGACCATCGGCGCCAGCATGATCCTTACCGGCATCTGCCTGACGCGGATGATCGCCTGGATCATGCCCATGCGCACCGCGATCACGGCAGAGGCCGCCATCGGGAAACTGCGCCGGACCACCCTTTTCGCCGGCCTGCTGGCGGTCGCCTTCGTCGCATGGTCGCTGATGCTCGACCGCTATGGCGGCGCCTTTGCGCGCGGCCATGTCGCGCTGTTCATCGCGATCACGGTGATCGGCTGCATCTTCTGCCTGATGAGCCTGCCGCAGGCGGCGCTGCTCGTCACCGTGCTCGTGACCATTCCCTATATGGTCTATTATCTCTGGTCGGGCGAACCGGTGTTCATCGCCATCGCGACCAATATCGCGCTGGTGACGGCAGTGATGATCCATGTGCTGCTCTCCAGCTTCCGCAGCTTCACGATCATGGTGGAATCCCGCGCGGAACTGGCCAGCAAGCAGGCCGAGGCGCAGCGGCTGAGCGACGAGAATGCGCGCCTGGCCCATACCGACAGCCTGACCGGACTGCCCAATCGCCGCTTCTTCTTCTCCCGCCTGGAAGAGCTGATCGCCCAGCGCCGGAAAGACCGGGAACCCTTTGTCGTCGGCGTGATGGACCTCGACCGGTTCAAGCCGGTCAACGACACCTACGGCCATGTGCTGGGCGACCGGCTGCTGGGCGAGATCGGCGACCGCCTTTATGCGGTGTCCGGCCCGGACATGGTCATCGCGCGGCTGGGCGGCGACGAATTCGGCCTGATCCTGACCCATGGCGCGGGCGACGCGATGCGCGTGGGCCAGATGCTGTGTGACCTGATCGGCCAGCCCTTCATGTTCGACGACATCCGCATCACGCTCGGCTGTTCCTGCGGCATGGCGATCTTCCCGGATGCCGGGACGAGCGCGCATGAGCTGTTCGACCGCTCCGACTATGCGCTCTATCATGTCAAATCGCGGCGGGCGGGCGGCTGCGCGCTGTTCTCGCTGGAGCATGAAACCCGCATCCGCTCCGAGCGCGCTATCGAGGCCGCCCTGCAGAGCGCCGATTTCGAGGCGGAAATGGAAGTGCATTTCCAGCCGATCGTCGACACGGACAGGATGGCCGTGATCGGTGTCGAGGCGCTGGCCCGCTGGACCAGCCCCACGGTCGGCCCGGTGTCGCCCGAGCGGTTCATCGGCATTGCCGAGCGCGTCGGCCTGATCCACGCCATCACCCTCACCCTGTTCGAAAAGGCGCTGCGGCAGGCGGAAACGCTGCCGCCGGGCATCGGCCTGTCCTTCAACCTTTCCGCCAACGACATCGCATCGCCCGAGACGATCGCGACGATCGTGGCGCTGACCCGCGCGGCCGAAATCCCGCCCGAGACGATCACCTTCGAACTGACGGAGACGGCGCTGATGCGGGATTTCGACCTGGCGGTCGATGCCCTGCACAGGCTGCGGGCAATGGGCGCGCATGTCGCGCTGGACGATTTCGGCACCGGCTATTCCAGCCTCAGCTATCTGCGCCAGCTGCCGCTCGACAAGATCAAGGTGGACCGCAGTTTCGTCGCCGACCTGCACGAACCCTCACGCCGGAACATCGTGACCGCGATCCTGGGGCTCTGCAAGACCATGGCGCTCGACTGCATCGTCGAGGGTATCGAGAATATGCGCCAGCTGGAGCAGATGCGCGAGCTGGGCTGCCACATGGCGCAGGGCTTCCTGTTCGCGCGGCCGATGACGGTGGACGCATTGCGCGCCTGGCTGGGCAGCGACGATATCGGTCGCCACCTGACGACCGGCGGCGGCCCGGCCCGGCCCGCTCCGGAAACCGCCCCGGCCCGGCGCGTCGCTTAGAGCATTTTCCAGTCAGGTGGAATCACCAGACGGCTCAGAAAATGCGTCACATCAAAAGCCTGGAGCGGTTTGCGCATGTGATCCGGCCCGCCTGCAGGCTCCGAACCTCATGCCGCGCACGATCCTCCACGACAAAAAGACGGTCCGGGGGCTGCATCCCCGGACCGTCTCTCTCCCCATCCCCGGGGCACCGGCTTTTGGCCAGCGCCCCGTGGACATCTTCATGCCGCGAACTGGTTCATCGTGTTGTGGGCGCCACCGGCCTTCAGCGCGGCTTCGCCGGCGAAATATTCCTTGTGGTCGTCACCGATGTCGGAACCCGACATATTCTGATGCTTCACGCAGGCGATCCCTTCGCGAATCTCCTTGCGCTGCACGCCCTTGACGTAGCCCAGCATGCCGGCCTCGCCGAAATATTCCCTGGCGAGATTGTCGGTGCTGAGCGCCGCCGTGTGATAGGTCGGCAGGGTGATGAGGTGATGGAAGATGCCGGCACGCGCCGCCGCGTCGCGCTGGAAGGTGCGGATCTTCTCGTCCGCCTCGTCGGCCAGCGCCGTGCCGTCATAATCGACCGACATCAGCTTCGCACGGTCATAGGCCGACACGTCCTTGCCCGCTTCGCTCCACGCATCGAACACCTGCTGGCGGAAGTTCAGCGTCCAGTTGAACGAGGGCGAGTTGTTGTAGACCAGCTTCGCATTGGGAATGACTTCCCGGATGCGGTCGACCATGCCCGCGATCTGCTCGATATGCGGCTTCTCGGTTTCGATCCACAGCAGGTCGGCGCCGTTCTGCAGCGAGGTGATGCAGTCCAGCACGCAGCGATCCTCGCCCGTGCCCTTGCGAAACTCGAACAGGTTGCTGGGCAGGCGCTTGGGCCGCAGCAGCTTGCCGTCGCGGTTCAGGATGACATCGCCGTTGCGCGCGGTCGCCGGGTCGATCTCCTCGCAGTCGAGGAAGCCGTTATACTGGTCGCCAATGTCGCCCGGCGCCGTGCTGACCGCGATCTGCTTGGTGAGACCGGCACCCAGCGAGTCGGTGCGGGTGACGATGATGCCGTCCTCGACGCCCAGTTCCAGGAAGGCGTAGCGGCAGGCGCGGACCTTCGCCAGGAAGTCCTCATGCGGCACCGTGACCTTGCCGTCCTGATGGCCGCACTGCTTCTCGTCGGAAACCTGGTTCTCGATCTGCAGGGCGCAGGCCCCCGCCTCGATCATCTTCCGGGCGAGCAGATAGGTCGCCTCGGCATTGCCGAAGCCCGCATCGATATCGGCGATGATCGGAACGACATGCGTCTGATAATTGTCGACGGCATTGAGCAGCCGCTGTTCCTCGACTTGATTACCGGCGGCGCGCGCGGCGTCGATCTCGCGGAACATCATGCCCAGCTCGCGGGCGTCGGCCTGACGCAGGAAGGTGTAGAGTTCCTCGATCAGCGCGGGAACGCTGGTCTTCTCGTGCATCGACTGGTCGGGCAGCGGACCGAAGTCGCTGCGCAGCGCGGCGACCATCCAGCCGGACAGATACAGGTAGCGCCGCTCGGTGGAGCCGAAATGCTTCTTGATGCTGATCATCTTCTGCTGGCCGATAAAGCCGTGCCAGCAGCCCAGCGACTGGGTGTAGTTGGCCGGATCGGCATCATAGGCGGCCATGTCGCGGCGCATGATCGCGGCGGTGTAGCGCGCGATGTCGAGGCCGGTCTGGAAACGGTTCTGCAGCTTCATGCGCGCGACGGATTCGGCGCTGATGCCGTCCCATGCGCCATTGTAGCGGGAAATGAGCGCATTGGTCTGCGTGATGTGATTCTGGTAGGACATGAGCGGTGATCCTCGACTGGAAGGGCGGCGTGATGACGCTTCGCCTACGCCCATCCTTTGGCGCTGTGGATGCCTTCCGAGGTTTACCTGTAAAACTTTACAAGCTATTTGTGTAAGGATGTAAGGACACGACCTGTCGAGAAGACGGGTCGCCCTGTCGGAGCTTCGCCATGTCCAACGATCGGCCGGTTTACATGGGGCCACGCCTCAAGCGCCTGCGGCGCGAGCTGGGCCTGACGCAGGCGAACATGGCGAGCGATCTCGACATCTCGCCCTCCTATGTCGCGCTGCTGGAACGCAACCAGCGGCCGCTGACCGCCGACATGCTGCTGCGCCTGGCCCGCACCTACAAGATGGACATGGCCGACCTGGCCGGCGACGGCGGCGCGGAATATGGCGCGCGGCTGCAGGGCGTGCTGAAGGACCCGATGTTCGCGGACATCGACCTGCCCGCGCTGGAAGTGGCGGACGCGGCGACCAACTATCCCGGCATCACCGAGGCGCTGCTGCGGCTCTACACCTCCTATCGCGAGGAACAGCTGGCGCTCGCCGACCGCAGCGCGGGGGCCGGCGCGCCCGGCGACGCGGAGGATGCGTCCGATCCGGTGGCCGAGGCCCGGCGCTTCATCGCCGCGCGCCACAACAGCTTCCCGCTGCTGGACGACAGCGCCGAACGGCTGGCGCAGGAGATCGGCGGGCATGACGGCATGGCGGGGCATCTCAAGACCCGCCACCGGCTGCGCGTCCGCCGCCTGCCCGCCGACGTGATGATGGGCACGATGCGCCGGCTGGACCGGCACCGCGAGGAGATCTGGCTCAACGAGACGCTGGACGGCGCGAGCCAGAATTTCCAGCTCGCGCTCCAGATCGTCTATCTGGAGATGCGCGGCGAGATCGACGCGCTGCTGAAGGACGGCAGCTTCGCCAATGTCTCCAGCCAGCGCCTCGCCCGCCGCGCGCTCGCCAGCTATGCCGCCGCCGCACTCATCATGCCCTATTCCGCCTTCGCCAAGGCGGTCGAGGCCCGGCGCTACGATGTGGAAGCGCTGGCCCGCCAGTTCGGCACCAGCTTCGAGCAGACCGCGCACCGCCTGACCACCCTGCAGAAGCCGGGGCAGGAGCGCGTGCCCTTCTTCTTCATCCGGGTCGATCCGGCGGGCAATGTGTCGAAGCGGCTGGACGGCGCCGGATTCCCCTTCGCGCGCCATGGCGGCGCCTGCCCGCTCTGGTCGCTGCACCAGACCTTCCGCATGCCCCGGCAGATATTGACGCAATGGCTGGAGCTGCCGGACGGCCAGCGCTTCTTCTCCATCGCGCGCACGGTGACGGCGGGCGGCGGCGTCCATGGCGCGTTGCAGGTGGAGCGCGCCATTGCGCTCTGCTGTGCGGCCGAACATGCGGGCAAGCTCGTCTATACCCAGGGCCAGGGCGACCTGCGCGCCCAGCCGGCGACGCCCATCGGCGTCACCTGCCGCCTGTGCCATCGCACCGGCTGCACCGCCCGATCCGCCCCGCCCATCGGCCGGCAGGTGATGCCGGAGGATTTCCACCGGGTGAGCGCGCCCTTCGACTTTGCCGACGGCTGACCGGGGCGAAGCGCGGCACGGCGCCTGCCATGTGTGATATTTTCACATCGTCATATTGGCGCTTCTTTTCGTAACGCAATCGCAATCGACCTGCCGCCAAAACGTCATCCCCGACAGGCAATCGCTCCCGCACAGACACAGGGAGACCATCCATGCGCATCGCGTTTCATTCCTTGTTGGCCACGGTCGCCCTTGCGGCCCTGATCCCGGCAGCCGCCCTGGCGCAGGAACCTGCCGCCGATCCCGCCCCCGCCGAAGCGGCTGACGATGCCATCGTCGTCTACGGCTTTGGCGAAACCCGCCAGGTCCAGTCCATCGGCAAGGACGATATCGCCCTGCTGACCCCCGGCACGACCCCGCTGAAAGCGATCCAGAAGCTGCCCGGCGTCAATTTCCAGTCGGCCGATGCCTTTGGCGCCTATGAATGGTCCTCGCGCATCTCGCTGCGCGGCTTCAACCAGAACCAGCTCGGCTTCACGCTGGACGGCGTGCCGCTGGGCGACATGAGCTATGGCAATTATAACGGCCTGCACATCAGCCGCGCGATCATCTCGGAAAATCTGGGTTCGGTCGCGGTCAGCCAGGGCGCGGGCAACCTTGCCACCGCGTCCACCAGCAACCTTGGCGGCACGCTCGCCTTCACCTCGCGCGATCCGTCCAGGGATCTGGGCATCGCGGCGTCGGCCACCTATGGCAGCGACAACACCATGCGCGGCTTCGTGCGCCTCGACAGCGGCGACCTGGGCGGCGTGCGCGGTTATGTGAGCTATGGCTATCTCACGACCGACAAGTGGAAGGGCTGGGGCGAACAGCGCCAGCATCAGGTGAATGCCAAGGTCGTGGCCGATGTCGGCAACGGCAAGATCACCGGCTTCGTCAACTTCTCCGACCGGCGCGAGAACGACTATCAGGACATGTCGATGGGCATGATCCAGCGGCTGGGCCGCGACTGGGACAATATCTCCAACGACTGGCCGACCGCCTATGCCGTCGGCGCCATCTTGCAGAACCAGGCATGGCTGGCCGCCAACGGATCGGCCTTCCCGCAGAGCCCGCGGCCCTTTCCGGGCTATGGCTTCGCCTTCCCCTCCCCGCTGGCGACGGCCGACGACGGCTATTTCGACGCGGCCGGCCTGCGCCGCGACTGGCTGACCAGCCTCACCTTCGAAACGCCGATCACCGACGGCATCCAGTTCAAGCTGCAGGGCTATTATCACAACAACCACGGCCAGGGCCTGTGGTGGACCCCCTATACGCCCACGCCCGGCGGTGCGCCCGTCTCCATCCGCACCACCGAATATGACATGGACCGGGCAGGAACGCTGGGCAGCGTCGTATGGGAGACGGGGCCGAACCGGCTGGAGATCGGCGGCTGGTACGAGAGCAATGATTTCCGCCAGGCACGGCGCTTCTACGGGCTGGCGGACACGCTTGCCGGATCGTCGCGCGACAGCCTGAAGTTCCAGACCAACCCGTTCTTCACCCAGTGGGATTTCCACTACGATACGGAGACCATGCAATATTATGTGATGGACCGGCTTGAACTCGGTGCCTTCACATTGTCGGGCGGGTTCAAGGGCGTGCGGGTCAAGAACCACGCCACCCCCATCGTCAAGGGCGGCCTTGCGGAAGGCAGCATCGATTCGGAAGACTGGTTCCTGCCCCAGGTCGGCGCGCTGTTCCACGTCACCGACAATGCCGAGCTGTTCGTCAACTATACCGAGAATATCCGTCCCTTCGTGTCGGCGGCGACGGCCAGCATCTTCGGCCAGAGCGACGCTTCGTTCGCGGCCAGCCGGGCGACGCTGAAGCCCGAGACGTCGAAGACGATCGAGGGCGGCGCGCGCTTCCGCTCCGGCCCATTCCAGGGATCGCTCGCCGCTTATTATGTCGACTTCAAGGACCGGCAGCTCAGCGTCCAGGTGGGCTCGCCCATCCTCGGCCTGCTGCCGTCCCTGCAGAATGTGGGCTCCGTCCGCTCCTACGGCTTCGAGGCATCGGGCACGGTCACGCTGATGCGCGGCCTCAGCGCGACGGCCTCCTATGCCTATAACGACTCCTCCTATCGCGACGATGTGGTGAACAACGGCCTGGACGCGAACGGCAATGTCATCGACATCGTCGTGCCGCTCAGGGGCAAGACCGTGGTGGACAGCCCGCGCCACATCGCCTCGGCCGAAATCGCCTATGACGGCGACCTGTTCTTCGGCCGGATCGGCGCCAACTATATGTCGAAGCGCTACTATACCTACACCAACGACCAGTCGGTCGGCGGCCGGGTGGCGGCCGACGCCAGCATCGGCATCAAGGTGCCCGAAGGCATGGGCTTCCTGACCGGCTTCGCCATCGAGGGATCGGTGACGAACCTGTTCGACGAGGATTATGTCGGCACCGTCGGTTCGGGCGGCTTCGGCAACAGCGGCGACGCGCAGACGCTGCTGCCCGCCGCGCCGCGCCAGTTCTTCGTCACCCTGCGCAAGGGGTTCTGAGCCATGGCGGGGGAGATCGACCGTCGCGGCCTGTTGGCCGGCGGCATGGCGGCCACCACCATCGCCGCCCTCTCCCCCGCGCAGGCCGCCACGAGCGAGCCGGCGCTGACCCGCATCGCCTTCGGCTCCTGCGCGCATCAGGACAAGGAACAGCCGATCTGGGACCGGGTGAATGCCTGGAACCCGGAACTGTTCATCTTCCTTGGCGACAATATCTATGGCGACACGCAAGACATGGGCGTGATGCGCGCCAAATATAAGAAGCTCAGCGAAAAGCCCGGCTTCCGCACGCTGCGCACCAATGCCCGCTGCATCGCGACGTGGGACGACCATGATTATGGCGTCAACGACGGCGGCTTCGAATATCCGATGAAGACAGAATCGAAGGCGCTGTTCCTGGAATTCTGGAACGAGCCCGCCGACGGTTTCCGCCGCAGCCATGACGGTCTCTACACCAGCTATGTCTTCGGGCCGAAGGGCAAGCGCGTGCAGGTGATCCTGCCCGACAATCGCTGGTTCCGCACGCCGCTCACGGGCCTCAGCGTCGAGCCGGAAGACCGGGGGCAATATTTCGTCAATCCCGATCCCAGGGCGACGATGCTGGGCGCGGAGCAATGGCAGTGGCTGGAGGCCGAGTTGCGCAAGCCGGCCGACCTGCGCATCTTCGCCTCCTCGACGCAGGTGCTGGCCGACCAGCCGGGCTATGAGGCGTGGATCAACTTCCAGGCCGATCACCAGCGGCTGCTCGACCTCATCGACTTCGCGCAGGTCGAAAATCTCGTCATGATCTCCGGCGACACCCATTATGCCGAGCTGTCGCGCCTGTCGGACGGGGTGCCCTATCCGCTCTACGACCTGACCTCTTCGGGCCTGACGCAGGTGTGGGAGGTGTTCGGCCCCAATCGCAACCGCATCGCCAAGGCGCCGCTGGCCCCCAATTTCGGCCGCCTGACCATCGACTGGGGGCCGAAAGACCCGGCCGTGCTGATGGAGGTGCAGATGCTGGACGGCACCGTCGCCATCAGCCAGCGGGTGCCCTTCGCCGCACTCAAACAGGGGTAAACGCCCCCGCAGCAACCCTGTAGCCCGCCGGCTCTTCGCCCGCCCGGAAATTTTCTGACGAACCCGTAACAATCGCGTGACCTTGCCCGGATATGGGAACATAATCCCCCGGTCATGCGCTCTTGCCGGGACGAGAGCGGCACACCGTATCGGGAAGGGCGAGCATGGCAACCAGCCGGACCGCGTACAGGCATGACGATCTGGCGGAGCATTATCGTTCCGTCCGCGCCCTGACCCAGGCGCTTGCCGCGCCGCTGAGCGATGCCGACGCCACCGTCCAGTCGATGCCGGACGCCTCGCCCGCGAAATGGCATCTGGCCCATACGAGCTGGTTCTTCGAAAGCTTCGTGCTGCGCGACCATGTGCCCTATTACCGGCCGTTCGACGCACGCTACGCCTATCTGTTCAACAGCTATTATGAGGCGGAAGGCCCGCGCCAGGCGCGCGCGCGGCGGGGCCTGCTGACCCGGCCGGCACTGGACGAAATCCGCGCCTATCGCACCCATGTCGACACCGCCATGGCGCAGGCGATCCCCTCGCTTGGCGATGCGATCCACGATCTCGTCACCCTTGGCCTGCAGCATGAGCAGCAGCATCAGGAACTGCTGCTGACGGACATGCTGCACCTGTTCGCGCAGAACCCGCTGGAGCCGGCGATGTTTCCGGCCAGGCCCTCCACTCCGGTGCCGATGCCCGGCCCGCTTCACTGGCTGGAGGGGCGGCAGAGCCTGGTGGAGATCGGGCATGATCCGTCCTCCGGCTTTGCCTTCGATTGCGAGACGCCGCGCCACAAGGCGGTGCTCGCCCGCCATGCCCTGGCCCATCGCCCCGTCACCAATGGCGAATGGATCGCCTTCATCGAAGATGGCGGCTATCGCGAGCCCCGCCACTGGCTATCGGATGGCTGGGCATGGGTGCAGGCCGAAGCCATCGCCGCGCCGCTCTACTGGCGGCGGGAGGAGAGCGGCTGGACTGCCTTCGACCTCGATGGCCGCCGCCCCGTCGACCTTGCCGCGCCCGTCACCCATATCAGCTTCTTCGAGGCGGACGCCTATGCCAGCTGGGCCGGCGCGCGCCTGCCCACCGAGGCGGAATGGGAGAGCGCGGCCCAGACCATCTCCCCCTGGAGCGGCGTGCAGCTGGACGGGGCCGCCTGCCCGCGCCCGCTGCCCGGCGATTATGACGGCACGCTCGCCCAGATGTTCGGCGATGTATGGGAATGGACGGGCAGCGCCTATCGCCCCCATCCCGGCTTCCGCCCCGCACCCGGCGCGGTGGGCGAATATAATGGCAAGTTCATGTCCGGCCAGTATGTGCTGAAAGGCGGCAGCTGCGCCACGCCGCGCGGGCATGTGCGCGCCAGCTACCGCAATTTCTTCTACCCCCACCAACGCTGGCAGTTCACCGGGCTGCGGCTGGCGAAGGATCTTTGAGCGATGCTGCTGACCTCCGACATCCAGACCCGCGCGCTTGTCGACAGGCCGCTCGCCGATCCGGCGTTCCGGCGCGCCATGCTGGAGGGGTTCGCACGCAGCCCGAAAGCGACCCCGCCGGTCTGGTTCTACGACCGTCGCGGCTCCGAACTGTTCGAGGCGATCACCGACCTGCCGGAATATTATGTGACCCGCACGGAAGCGCGGTTGCTGGCCGATATCGGCCCGCAGGTCGCAAAGGCGGTGGGCGGCGGCCGGGCGGTGGTGGAATTCGGCGCGGGCAGCGCGCGCAAGACGCCGCTGCTGCTGGAGGCGATCGCGCCCGCCGCCTATGTGCCGATCGACATCAGCGGCGCCTTCCTGCATGACAGCAGCCTCGCCCTCGCCCGGCGCTTCCCCGGCCTGCCGGTGATCCCCATCGCGGCCGATTTCAACGCGCCCGTCCGCCTGCCCGATGCGATTTCCCGCCTGCCCATGCTCGGCTTCTTTCCCGGATCGACCATCGGCAACCAGGAACCGGCCGATGCCGTCAACCTGCTGCGGGCCATGCGCCAGTCGCTGAGCCAGCATTCTCCGGGACAGCATTCGCCCGGACAGCCGCCGGAACAGGGCGCCATGCTGCTCATCGGCATGGACCGCATCAAGCCGGTCGAGCGGCTGATCCCCGCCTATGACGATGCCGCCGGGGTGACGGCAGCTTTCAACCTCAACCTGCTCCACCGGATCAACCGCGAGCTGGATGGCGACATCCCCGTCGACGCCTTTGCCCATCGCGCGATCTGGAATGAAAGCGCCGCCCGGATCGAAATGCATCTGGAGGCGCTGCGCGACATCCGCTTCCATATCGACGGCATCCCCTTCGCCATGGCGCAGGGCGAGACCGTCCATAGCGAGAGCAGCCACAAATATGGCCCGCGCGACAGCCGCCTGCTGCTGCGCGCCGCCGGTTGGGAACCGCGCGCGGAATGGCAGGATGAAGAGGCGCTGTTCTCGCTGATCCTCGCCACGGCGACAGCGCCATGACGCATGCGCACGCGATGCCGGGGCGGTCGGTCCGGCCCTGTCACATCGGCGTCACATCGGCATGCGGTTGCCCGGACGGATTAGCACATAGTAGGGCATTCCGAAGTCGGCTGGAACAGCCGACGGCGCGCAGGATACGGAACACAAAAGACAATCGGGACGATGAACGATTCCATCCCATCGTCCACCGCTCCAGCGGCGGCCGCGCCGTTCAGCGCTTACCCGTGACCAGCCTGGCGCTCATCGCGTCCCAGTCCGTGATGCCCCAGTTTTCCGGCGTTTCGCGGGCGATGATCTGGTCCCTGCCGAAACAGTTGCTCAGGTCGATATCCTCGGTCGTTTCGAACGCCATGTCGTGCAGCGAATAGAAGGCGCGCACCTTTGGCAGGGTCACGTCCTCCGGATTCTGGTCGATGACGACGGCCAGCCTGTGGCTCCTCAGCCGGACCAGCGAACCGACCGGGTAGATGCCCACCGCCCGCTGGAAGGCCGCGAAGATCTCCGCGTCGAACAATATGCCGGCGCCCTCGATCTGCAGCAGCACCGCCGAGGGATCTTCACCCCGCCTGTGGGTCCGGTTGGACGTCATCGCATCATAGGTGTCGCAAATCGCCGCCATACGGGCGAACAGGCTGATCTGGTCGCCCGCCAGCCCATCGGGATAGCCGCTGCCGTCCAGCCGCTCATGATGATGCAGGCAGACGTCGAGCACCGCTTCGGGCAGTTCACCGCCCATGCCCAGGATTTCGCGGGCCAGCCTGGTATGGCCCTGCATCACGGTCCGTTCCTCGGGCGTCATCTCTGAGCCCTTGTCCCAGATCTCCTGCGGCACATGGCCCATGCCGGCGTCCATCAGCAGGCCGGCAAGCCCCGCCTGCTGCGTTTCCTCCGGCCCCAGGCGCAGCTGATGCGCCAGGCTGATCATCAGCGCGCAGACGGACAGGGAATGCAGATAGAGATATTCGCTCGTCTTCTTCAGGCGCGAGACCGCCATGAACGCCTGGGGGTTGCGCTGGACCGAGCAGGAGATTTCATCGATGATCGGTTCCAGCGTCGCCAGCTTCACGGCCTTGCCCAGGCGGGCGGCGTCGAACACCTTCTTCATGGTCTTTGTCGATTTGCGCACAAGGCCGGTGGCCTGCGCCATCTCCGCCTCGATCGAGCGCCGCGCCTTCGACAGGGGATCGAAGGGCTCGACCGCCGTGCGGGTCGTCGACCAATGTGCCGCCGCGGCCCCAGGCGCGCGGGCGCGCCCGAACGTGCCTTCCCGCCGCCCGGCCGGTGCCGCGGGCGCAAGCGTGCGCGCCGCCGGCATGGGATCGTCCACGCGGATATCCAGGCCCTTCGACGTGTCGATCTGGACCCATTCCACCTTGCTTGCCTTGAGTTCCGCAAGCTGATCCGCACTGTCCAGCAGCAATTTGCTTTTCCAGAACGGATGCAAGAACCACGAGCCTTCCAGCTTGTGCAGGAACATCCCAAGCTTGACGTCTTCAGTCCTGATGCGTTTCAACATATGTGCCGCGTTGCCCTATTTCAGGGCGAGTTTTCGCAGGCAACGCTTTCAAAGAGGTAAAGAACCGCGACGTAAGTGCATGATTTTGCGCCGGGCCGACCTGTTTTCCATGCCGGTTCCCGCGCCTTGCCGCGCCGACCGCTCCCCCTCATGCCTCCCCGCCTTGCCGCTGGATCTGGGCGATGAACACAGGGACACCCAGGATGGCGGTGATGACCCCCAGTTTCAGTTCATTCGCCGTCGGCACATAACGCACGGCAACATCGGCCAGGGTCAGCAGAACCGCGCCCGCCAAGGCGGAAGGCATCAGCGTCGACGACGGCGCCCGATCCGTGAACGGGCGCACCAGATGCGGCACGATCAACCCGATGAACCCGATGGCGCCCGCCACTGCGACGGCGCTGCCCACCGCCAGCGCCACGGCCGCAAGGATGGTCGCGCGCAGGCGGGCAAGATCGACGCCCAGCGAAATCGCCGTGCCTTCGCCAAGCGCCAGCGCGTCGATGGCCCGCCCGGTGCGCATCAGCAGCATGGCGCCCACGGCCATGCCCGGCAGCGCCATCCACAGATGCTTCATCGACCGGCTGTCCAGCGAGCCCAGCAGCCAGTTGGTGATTTCCGCCGCGGCGAAGGGGTTGGGCGAGAGGTTGAGCGCAAGGCTGATCCCGGCGCTGGCGACGGTGCCGATGGCGATGCCGGAAAGGATCAGCGTGAGGGCGCTCACCGAGCGGCGGTTCAGCACGAACAGCACCACCAGCCCCAGAAATGCGGCCAGGATCGCGGCGGCCGGCAGCGCCATCGGCCAGGCGTCGGCATAGCCGAAATAAATGGCGAGCACCGCGCCCAAGGCGGCCATGTTGGACGTGCCGAGCACGGAGGGATCGGCCAGCGGATTGCGCAGATAGCCCTGCACCACGGCCCCCGCGAGCCCCAGCGTCGCGCCGATGGACAGCGCGAGGAGCGTGCGCGGCAGGCGCAGGTCGAACAGGATGATCCCGGCGATGCGGTCGCCCGGATGCCATAATGCGCTCCACAGGCGGCCGGGCGCGATGGCGGCCGATCCGACCAGCATCGAAAGCAGGGCGGCGGCGGCCAGAAGGACGAGCAGGGCCGCGAACAGCCGCGACAGGCG
Source organism: Sphingobium aquiterrae (assembly GCF_037154135.1). Classification (NCBI taxonomy): domain Bacteria; kingdom Pseudomonadati; phylum Pseudomonadota; class Alphaproteobacteria; order Sphingomonadales; family Sphingobiaceae; genus Sphingobium; species Sphingobium aquiterrae. Next base: position 111,627 of record NZ_JBANFL010000008.1, on the reverse strand, counting down.
GGAAGGCAAAGACAACGAAGGCAGCAAAGGCAGCGAAAATATGGAAGACATGGAAGACCTCTGAAGATGGATCGGTCGCCCCGTCACGCTTGTGTCCCGGGGTCATATGACGCATGGGCGTCGCCATGCCGCGTCTTTTTCGCCAGTCATTCCATGAGCTTTGCGCCTTTCTGGGCCTTGCCATGCTGGCGCCGCCCGTATCGGCCGGCGCCGCTGACGAACCGCCGCCGCCGCGCCGCATCGTCTCGCTCAACCTGTGCGCCGACCAATATCTTCTGGCGCTGGCGGACCCCGCGCAGATTGCCGGCCTCACCCCCCTCTCGCGCGATCCGGCGATGTCGACGGACGCCGACAAGGCACGGCGGCTGCCGGTCAGCCGGGGGACGGCGGAAGACATCGTCGCGCTTGATCCGGACCTCGTCATCCTGCGCCCCGCGCGCCGCAAGGGGCTCGGGCAGGCGAAGGAGAGCGGCACCTACCGGACGATCGCACTCGCGCCGGTCCACAGCTATGCCGATATCGTGGCGCAGATCCGCGAGGTCGCCGCCGCGGTCGGCCATCCGGCACGCGGAGAGGCGATGATCGCGCGGATGGATGCCGGGCTCGCCCGGCTGCCGCGCCCGCGCAGGACCGGCACCGCCGCCTTCTACCAGCGCCGCGGCTATCTGACCGGCACGGGATCGCTGGTCGATGACCTGATGCATCGCGCGGGCCTCACCAACCTCGCCGCCCGGCTGGATCGCCCCGCCCTGTCCCGCCTGACGATCGAGCAGATGGTGGCGGCGCAGCCCGACTTCCTGATCGTGGAGGACAGAGCGGGCGGCATCACCGACCAGGGCAGCGAAATGCTGGACCACCCCGCCCTGCGCGCCATTCCGCGCCTGCGCCTGCCACAGGCATGGACGATGTGCGGCGGCCCCGCCTATGTCGCCGCCGCCCGCAGCCTGATCGACCAGATCAACGCACGCTGACATGGTCGCGCCAGTCGGTGCGGCGTTCCCAGCCGCGCTGCTCCAGTTCCGGACGGTCATCATGCACGGCCGGCCGGCCCAGGCAGAGCAGGCCAAGGCAGCGCCAGCCGGACGGCACCTCCAGCAGCCGGTCGACATGGTCCGGATCGAGGATCGAGACCCAGCCCAACCCGATCCCGCGCATATGGGCCGCCAGCCACAATGTATGGATCGCCATGACGCAGGAATAGCGCCGCGCCTCCGCCATGGTCGCCGCGCCCAGCCCCGCGCCGGTCTGCGTGTCTTCGTCGCAATAGGCGGCGAAGACGACCGGCGCTTCCCGCAGGCCATGGAGTTTCAGGCTGTCGTAGAGCCGGCGCCGTTCGCCTTCATAACAGCCGCCCGCACGCGCCGCCGCGTCATCCACATGCGCCGCCAGCGCCGCGCGCACCCCGGCGGAGAGGATGCGGACATAGCGCCAAGGCTGCGACAGGCCCACCGACGGCGCGCCATGGGCGAGCGCCAGCAGTGCGTCGACATCGGCCTCGTCCAGCGGATCGGGCCGGAAATGCCGGATGTCGCGGCGCATCCGCACCAGCGCGGCGAAGGCGTCGGAATCGCAGGGGGGATCGCAGGGGGTGGCGGGGCGCAAGGTCAGAACTCGATGCCTGCCTGCGCCTTCACCCCGCTGCGGAACGGATGCTTGATCTGCGTCATCTCCGTGACCAGGTCTGCCGCGTCCATCAGCGCGTCGGCGGCATTGCGGCCGGTGACGATGACATGCTTCATCGGCGCGCGGGCGGCCAGCACCGCCAGCACCTCGTCCAGCGGCAGATAGTCGTAGCGCAGCACGATGTTCAGTTCGTCGGCCAGCACCATGTCATAGGCCGGATCGGCGATCATGCGCTTCACCTCGTCCCAGGCGGCGCGGGCCGCCGCGATGTCGCGCGTGCGATCCTGCGTGTCCCAGGTGAAGCCCTCGCCCATCGGCCGGAAATCGACATTGTCGGGAAAGGCATCGAACACGGCCTTTTCGCCCGTGCTCATCGCGCCCTTCACGAACTGGACGACGCCCACCTTCTTGCCATGGCCGATGGCGCGCACGACCATGCCGAGGGCGGCGGTCGTCTTGCCCTTGCCCTTGCCGGTATGGACGATGAGCAGGCCCTTTTCGACCGTCTTGGTCGCCATGATCTTTTCATGCGCGGCCTGTTTCTTCTTCATCTTTTCATTGTGCTGCTCGGGCGTGCGGTCCTTCATGGGTGCGTCTCCTTGAGTTCGGCGAGCAACAGGCCCGCGCTGTTCGACCGGGGTTTCCACAGGCCCCGCTCCAGGGCTTCGAGCAGGCGCGCGGCGGTTTCGCGCAGCGCCGCCGGGTTCGCCTGCGCCATGAAGGCGCGCACGGCCTCGTCCTCGATGAAGGCGGCGTGGACGGCATCGAAATGATGGTCCTTCACCGCATGGGTGGTGGCGGCGAAGGCGAAGAGATAATCGACCGAGGCCGCGATCTCGAACGCGCCCTTGTAGCCATGGCGCATGACCCCCGCGATCCATTTGGGATTGGTGACGCGGGCGCGGACGACCCGGCCGATCTCATCCTCCAGCGTGCGGATCACCGGGCGTTCCGGGCGGCTGTGGTCATTATGGTAGGACAGCGGCCTGCGCCCGGACAGATGCTCGACCGCCGCGGCGATGCCGCCTTCGAACTGATAATAATCGTCGCTGTCGAGCAGGTCGTGCTCGCGATTGTCCTGATTCTGCACCAGCGCGTCGGCCTGTACCAGGCGACGGGCGAACAGGGCGCGCTCGGCATCGCCTTCCACGCCGCCGCCATAGGCATAGCCGCCCCAGTCGAGATAGATTTCCGCAAGGTCGCCGCGCCCATGCCACAGCCGCTCGTCGATCATCGCCTGAAGCCCCGCGCCATAGGCGCCCGGCTTCGACCCGAAGACCCGCGCGCCCGCCCTGCGGCCCGCTACCCCGGCCTCCACGCCGTCGGCGACCAGCACGGCGGCTTCCATGCGGTGGCGCGCGGCGGCGGGATTGTCCTCCTCCGGCTCGTCCAGCGCCATCACCGCGCGCGCGGCGCTGTCCACCAGGTCGATCTGCTCGGGAAAGGCATCGCGGAAGAAGCCCGAGACGCGCAGGGTCACATCCACGCGCGGGCGGCCAAGCTCGGCGATCTTCATCACCTCGAACCCGATCACCCGGCCCGAAGCCCATTCCCAGCGGGGCCGCACCCCCATCAGCGCCAGCGCCTGGGCGATGTCGTCGCCACCGGTCCGCATATTGGCCGTGCCCCATGCCGACAGCGCGATGGCGCGGGGATAGGCGCCCTCGCGCTGGAAATAATCCTCGACCAGCAGCGCCGCCGATTGCTGCCCCAGATTCCAGGCGGTGACGGTCGGGACGGCGCGGGTGTCGACCGAATAGAAATTGCGGCCGGTGGGCAGCACATCGGGCCGCCCCCGCGTCGGCGCGCCGGACGGGCCGGGCAGCACGAACCGCCCGTCCAGCGCGGCCAGCAACGCCGCCCGCTCCGCCCCTCCGCAGGCGACGACACGCGGCAGCAGATCGTCGCGCATCGCGGAGAGCACGGCGGTGCTGGCGGGGCCGGGCGGATCGAAGGCCGTGCGCGCGAGCATATGGTCGGTCAACCGGATGGCCAGCCCCTCCAGCCGCTCCACCGTATCGCCATGGGTGCGCCAGGGATCGGCACTCACGGCGAGCAGCGCTTCAGGCCGCGCGCCCTGCCAGCGATCGCCGAGCCGGCAGTCGAGCGGATCGACATCCAGCCCCAGATCGGCGGCCAGCGCCCGCAGCAGCGATGCCTGCCCCGCGCTGTCGATGCCCCTGGGGCAGCGGGCCAGCGCGATCAGCAGGTCGCGGAGCAGCCCGCCCTCGGGCGAGCGGGTGAAGACATGCAGCCCGTCGCGGATCTGCATTTCCTTGAGTTCGCACAGATAATTGTCGATCGCGGCCAGCGCGTCGTCGTCATCGCCCGATGCGCCGGCATCCTTGTCCAGCCCCTGCGACGCCGCGAGGTCCAGGATGCTTCGGCGCAGCCCGTCCAGCCGGCGCGGGTCCATCCCAGCGGCGAGATAATATTCGTCCACCAGCGCTTCCAGTTCGCGCAGCGGGCCATAGCTTTCCGCGCGGGTCAGCGGCGGCGTCAGATGGTCGACGATGCATGCGCCGATGCGCCGCTTGGCCTGCGTGCCCTCGCCCGGATCGTTGACGATGAAGGGGTAGATTTGCGGGATCGGCCCGGCGCAGATTTCCGGAAAGCAATCGCGCGACAGGGCGATCGCCTTGCCCGGCAGCCATTCCAGATTGCCATGCTTGCCGACATGCACGACGGCCTGCGCCCCGAATGTCCCCGCCAGCCAGAGATGGAAGGCCAGATAGCCATGGGGCGGCGGCAGCGCCGGATCATGATAGCTGGTCTTGGGATCGATATGATAGCCGCGCGCCGGCTGCACCGCGAGGACGACATGGCCGAAGCGGTGGACGGCAAGGCGGAAAGCGCCCCGCCGCACGAAGGGGTCGTCCTCCGGCGCGCCCCAGCGGGCCAGCACCATGTCGCGCGCCGCCTGCGGCAGGGCCGCGAAGGCCGCATGATAATCGGCCAGCGGCAGGGCGATCTCGCCCGGCCGCTGGTCTGACGAACGATCCGGCGAGGCGAGATCGTTGGTGACGCCGCCGGTCATGCATCGCATCAGCGCCGCCCCGTCGCGCGGCGCATCCCCCACCGCATAGCTCGCCTCGGCCAGCGCATCGAGGATGGCCGCCGCGCTCGCCGGCGTGTCCAGCCCCACGCCATTGCCGATCCGCCCGTCGCGATTGGGATAGTTGGCCAGCACCAGCGCGACCCGACGCTGCGCCACCGGGGTGCGCCGCAGCCGCGCCCAGTTGGCGGCGAGCTTCGCCACGAAGGCCACCCGGTCGTCCAGCGCAGTGGGCACGACGATCGCGCATTGCGTCCGCGCGTCGAACCGGGCCGCCGCCTTGAAGGCGACGGCCCGGGAAAAGAGCCGCCCGTCCACCTCCGGCAGGGCGACGTTCATGGCGAGGTCACGCGGGCCAAGGCCGCGCGCGCTGGCCTGCCAGGCGTCCCGCTCGACGCTGGCGAAGCTCGTCTGCAGGATCGGGCAGTCGGGCAGTTCCAATATGCTCGCGCTGCGCCGCTCGCCGGGCGCGGAGGCGGCAAAGGCGGTCGCGTTCAGGATGACGTCCGGCGCCACCTCCCCGGTCAGCGCGCGCAGGACATCGACGGCGAAGGGCTCGCGCAGGGCGCGGACATGGACGGGAAGGACATTCATCCCCTCCGCCTCCAGTCCCGCGATCACCGCGTCGACCGCCTCCAGCGTGCCGGCCATCACCAGCGCGCGGTAGAATGTGAACAGCGCGACCGGCCGCCCCGCGACCCAGCGCGCCTTCACCTGGTCCAGCGTCGGGCGCGGCTCTCCGGCCAGATAGAGGCCGGCGTCCGCAATCGGCACCGGCGCCTGCGGATCGCCCGCGTCCCCACCCGCCAGCCGGGCGGCCAGCCGCAGGAAGCCCGCCGCATTGGCGACACCGCCCTGCCGCAGATAATCGTGCAGCTGTCTGCCCGTCTCCGGCGGCACCGTGGACGCCGCCGTCAATCCGGGGTCGTCGTCATTGCCATCGGGGATCGCGGCAAAGGCGATCCCCTTCTCGCGCGCCACGGCGGCGATTTCGTCGATGCCATAGGGCCAGTAGGATTTGCCGCCCAGCAGCACGACGCACACGAAGCGCGCCTTCGCGATCACCTTTTCGACATAGAGGTCGACCGAATAGGGATGGCGTAGCTGCAACAGGTTGGCGAGCCGCAGCTCCACCCCTTCCAGTCCGGGCAGGGCCGCCGCCCGGGCAAAACAGGCAAGGCTGCTGTCGGCGGTGGTGAGGATGACGATGTCGCCCGGCGTCTGGCCAAGGTCGATCGCCTCCTCTCCGCTGGAAACGGTGCCGGGCGTGGCGGCCAGCAGGTGCATCAGGCGGCCTGCGCCCCGGCCGCGGCCTGCAGCGCCATTGCGATTCCCGCGCGATCCAGCCCCTTCTGCCCGATGACCACCAGCCGGGAGGCCCGCGCCTCGCCCGGCAACCATGCCCGGTCGAAATGATGCTGGATGCGCGGCCCGACCGTCTGGATCAGCAGCCGCGCGGGCCGCCCGGCGACCGCCACGAAGCCCTTGATGCGCAGGATGCCATGGGCGGCGATGACATCGCCAAGCGGCCCCAGCAGCCCGTCGATCGCCTCGACTTCGCCCAGGTCGAGCACGAAACTGTCGAAATCGTCATGGTCATGCTCTTCGCCCTCGGCGTCATGATGCGACGGGCGGCTGTCCAGATCGTCCTCCGCGCCGGCATCCAGGCCCAGGAACAGCGCCGGGTCCACCCGGCCATGGGCGCTGCGGACGATGGCGACGCCGGGCCGCACGCGCGCGGCCAGACCCTGCTCCAGCGCGTCCAGCAGCTGCGGATCGACAAGGTCGGTCTTGCCCAGCAGCACCAGGTCGGCACAGGCGAGCTGATCCTCGAACAGTTCCTCGATCGGGCTGTCATGGTCCAGCGTCGGGTCCGCCGCGCGCGCGGCGGCCAGCGCCGCCTCGTCGCTGGCGAAGCGGCCGGCGGCAAGCGCATCCGCGTCGACCAGCGCGATCACGCCATCCACGGTCGCGCGCGTGCGGATCGCGGGCCATTGGAACGCCTTGAGCAGCGGCTTGGGCAATGCCAGGCCGGATGTCTCGATGATGATCCGGTCCGGCGGCAGGGGCCGGTCCAACAGGCGCTGCATGGTGGGCAGGAAATCATCGGCGACGGTGCAGCAGATGCAGCCATTGGCCAGTTCCACGATGTCCTCTTCCGCGCAGGCTTCATCGCCACAGCCCTTCACCAGATCGCCGTCGATGCCGACATCGCCGAACTCGTTGATGATGAGCGCAAGGCGGCGTCCGCCCGCATTTTCCAGCAGATGGCGGATCAGCGTGGTCTTGCCGGCGCCCAGAAAGCCGGTGATGACGGTTGCAGGCACCTTGCTCATGCGAAAATTCCTTCGGACAGGGGGATGGGGTCGAGAAAAGAGATAGCGTCCGCCTCGACCCGCACCGGCAGGTCGAACAGGCGGGACAGCGTGTCGGCGCACAGCACCGTGTCGGCCGGGCCAGCCGCGAGGATGCGGCCGCCGCGCATGGCGACCACCGCATCGGCAAAGCGCCGCACCAGCGTCAGGTCATGGATCGCCACGACGATGACGGCCCCCAGTCCGGCGCGGGCGCGCAGGCGGTGCATGCAGGCCATGGCGTGCAGGGGGTCGAGCCCCGCCGTCGGCTCGTCCGCGATCAGGATTCGTGGATCGGCGACCAGCGCCCGGGCCAGCATGGCGCGGGCCAGCTCGCCCCCCGACAGCGCGGTCGCGGGCCGGTCACGCAGGGCCAGCAGGTCGCATTCGGCGAGCACGCGGTCGACAGCCTCCCGCATGGCCGGCGAAAGCAGGCCGAAGGACGGGAGCGAGGGCGTGAGGCCGATCGCCACCAGCCGCTCGACGCTGATCGGCCAGCTCACCGCCGCACGCTGCGGCAGATAGGCGCGCTGCAACGCCAACATGCGCGGATCGATGTCGGCCATCGGCCTGTCGCCCAGCCGCACCATGCCCGATACCGGCTTCAGCACCCCGGCGGCCGCTTCGATCAGGCTGCTCTTGCCCGCGCCATTGGGGCCGATGACGGCGGTCAGCCGGCCCGGCGCGAACAGCGTGCTGGCATCGCTGACCGCAACCGTGCGCCCGCGCCGGACGGTAACGCCCTCCAGCGTCAGCGACAGGTCGCGCTCAGGCACGACCGGCCACCTCGATCTCGTCAAAGCCCTTCCAGCGGTAGATCGCCCAGCTGATGATCCAGCACACAGCGAACAGGCCGATGATCGCGAAGCCCAGGCTGTTGAAATGCGTGCCCAGATTCGCCGCCAGCGACCAGATGCCGCCGGAAAGGCCCAGCTTCTCGCCCAGCAGCGCGGCGGTTTCGATGCCCCCGATCATGATGGCGACGATGGCCGACACCAGCGTGATGGTGATGTTATAGTAGAGCTTGCGGATGGGTTTCACGAACGCCCATTGATAGGCGCCCATCATCATCGCGCCGTCCGCCGTATCGACCAGCGCCATGCCCGCCGCGAAGAGCAGCGGGAAGATCAGGGCCGTGCCGATCGAAAGCCCGTTCGCCGCCTGCCCCGCCGAAAGGCCGAGGATCGCGACCTCCGTCGCCGTGTCGAAGCCGAGGCCGAACAGGAAACCCAGCGGCGCCATATGCCAGCTGCGCGTCACCAGCCGGAACAGCGGCCGGAACAGGCGGGACAGGACACCGCGATTGCCCAGCAGCAGGTCCAGATCGTCCTCGCCATAGGGCTTGCCGGCGCGCACCTCGTTGAAGGTGCGCCAGACCGATCGCAGGATGAGAAGGTTCATGCCCGCAATCGCGAACAGGAAGGTCGCGGAGATGGCCGTGGCGATGACGCCGCCGACCGCGCCCACCGCCTCGATCCGGCTGACCGCGCTCGCCGCGAGCGCGATCGTGACCGCCGCGATCAGCACGATGGCGCTGTGCCCCAGCGCGAACCAGAAGCCGACCGTCAGCGGCCGCTGGCCATCCTGCATCAGCTTGCGCGTCACATTGTCGATCGCCGCGATATGATCGGCATCGACGGCATGGCGCAGGCCAAGGCTCCAGGCGAGCAGCGCCGTGCCGAGCATCACGGTGTTGCCGGGGAACAGCGCGAACGCCCACAGCCACAGCGCGACATTGGCGGCGATGAGCCCGCCGAACATGCCGATCATCCGCCGTCGCAGCGGCCTTTGCGGGGAAGACGGGGAAATCTGGGGCACGGTCATGCCGGGGCCTGCGGCGAAACGGGGCGGGGCTTGCGGCGATCGTGCGCGCGCGTTCGTGGGGCGGCGGCCGCCGTCGCCGGAAAACAGGCGATATTCATGGGTATTTCCCCGTCGGTGTCAGCGAAACCGGACGGGAGCCTCCGCGCGAACGGCCGGCATGCACTGCCGAACGGACACCCTGCAGCGCCCGGCACGCATGCCGGTGCGGCTCCCGCCGCACAAGCGTCGCTCAGACGGAGTACCGTGCCACGGCCATCCCCTGGACCAGGCAAGAGCGACCAGACGCCGGCAGGTCTCCTGGCTCACGGGTCATCGCACGATGCATGGCCTTCCCAGGCCCCGCATGACTTAGCGTCCGGCCCAGTGGCTGACCCCCCGATGATCCCGGAAGGTCGATATGCATCGCGCTCACCGCTTACAGTTGCAGGGACAGCTGCGGAATAGGATGCCAAGGCATCCGTACCGCATTCCCATTTTAAGCCCCTTTCGGGGCACCGGCGCGATCTTCGAAGGGCGGCTCATGCCGTCCTTCAACGCGGGGCATAGAGGCGCCTTGCCGAAAAGTGAAGATAAAAGCACGTCCGGCACGCCGCGCCCATCGGACGCTCATCGAACCGGGCGGTTCGTCGCGGTCCTCCTTTTGCACTTCATGTTGACGGAGGGCCTTCCCTGCCGATAAACAGCACATGAGAATCATTATCAATATTAAAGGGGGCTTCATTGGCCGTTTCCAAGCCGGATGCGCGGCGTCCGCAGCACATGATCCTGTCAGCGTCGATCCCGGCGCTGGCCGCCACCCTTGCCCTGGCCCCCGGCCTGGCGCGGGCGCAGGATGGCGACCCGCTTGTTACCTTCGACCAGCGCAACGCGATCACCGTGACCGCTACGCGCCTGCCGCAGGCCGTGATCGACGTGCCCGCGACGGTCTCGGTCATTTCGGATCGGCAGATCGCCGACCAGATGGTGTCCGACATCAAGGACCTCGTGCGGTTCGAGCCCGGCGTCAGCGTCCGGCGGGCGCCCACGCGCTTCGGGGCGGCGAGCGGCACGACAGGCCGGGACGGCAATGCCGGCTTCAACATCCGCGGCCTTGAAGGCAATCGCGTGCTGATCCAGGTCGACGGCGTGCGCGTGCCCGATGGTTTCGACTTCGGCGCGCAGTCGGCGGGACGCGGCGACTATGTCGATGTCGGCCTCATCAAGTCCGTCGAAATCCTGCGCGGCCCCGCTTCCGCGCTTTACGGCAGCGACGGCCTGGCCGGCGCGGTCAGCTTCGTCACCAGCGACCCCGAGGATTTCCTGCGCAAGGACCGCAATGTCGCGGGCCTCGTCCGCGCGGCCTATGATTCGGCGGACGACCAGTTTTCCGAGACCGCCATTCTGGCCGGGCGAAGCGGGGCATGGTCGGCTCTGGTCGCCTATACCCGCCGGGACGGGCATGAATTCGACAACAAGGGGACGAACGACGCGCCCAATGCCAACCGGACCACGCCCAATCCGCAGGACAGCCGCTCCAATGCCGTGCTGGGCAAGATCGTCTGGAACCCCGGCGAGGCGCATCGCGTCCGGCTGACCTTCGATCATCTGGACGACGACATGCGCACCAATGTGCTCAGCGGCATCGCCGCCGCGGCGACGAGCGCCACCAGCGTCATCGGCCTTACGGCGCACGACAAGACCCGCCGCGATCGCGTCAGCCTCGACTGGCGGTATCGCGGCACGGGCGCGATCGACGAGGCGCAACTGTCGCTCTGGTATCAGGATGGCGAGAACCGCCAGTTCAGCGCCGAGGACCGCAACACCGCCGCCGACCGCACCCGGCTCAACACCTTCGAGAACCGCGTCATCGGGGCCAGCGCCGAACTGCGGAGCGACCTGCGCACCGGCGCCATCGCCCACCGCGTCGTCTATGGCGGGGACATCAGCGTCACGCGGCAGAAGGGGCTGCGCGACGGCACCACGCCGACGCCTCCCGACACCTTCCCGACCCGCGCCTTCCCGATCACCGACTTCACGCTCGCCGGCGCCTATCTGGGCGACGAGATCGCGCTGGCGGACGGCATGTTCACCCTCTATCCGGTGCTGCGCTTCGACCATTACAAGCTCGATCCGAAGGACGATCCGCTGCTGCCGGTGTTCGATACGGCGGGCCAGAACGGATCGCGCCTCTCCCCCAAGATCGGCGGGGTCGTGAAACTGGGCGGCGTCAACCTGTTCGCCAACTATGCGCGCGGCTTCAAGGCGCCCTCCCCCACGCAGGTCAACCAGTTCTTCCAGAACCTCGCCCAGGGCTACACCTCGCTGCCCAATCCGAACCTGAAGCCGGAAACGAGCGAAACCTATGAAGGCGGCCTGCGCTTCGCCGAAGGGCTGGTGAGCGGCGGCGTGACCGGCTTTACCGGGCGCTATCGCAACTTCATCAGCCAGGAAGTGGTCGGCGGCGGGTTCACCCCTTCCAATCCCGCGATCTTCCAGTTCATCAACCTCAACCGGGTGCGCATCTCCGGCGCCGAGGGCCGGCTCGACCTGCGCATGAAGAGCGGCCTCTCCGGGCGCATGGCGATCAGCTATGCCAAGGGCACGGTGATCGACGGCGACGGCATCCGCTCGCCGCTGTCCACCATCGATCCGCTCAAGCTGGTGATGGGCATCGGCTACGATCATCCGGAGGGACGGTTCGGCGGCCAGATCATCGCCACCCATGCCGCGCAGAAGGAACTCGGCCGCACCACCTATGTCGACGCCAGCGGTGCCGCGACGGTCTGCAACGGCGCGCCCTGCTTCCGCCCCGGCGGGTTCACCATATTGGACGCGACCGCCTATGTCCGGGTCGGCAAGGCGGTGACGCTGCGTGCCGGCCTCTTCAACCTGCTCGACAAGAAATATGCCTGGTGGAGCGATGTCCGCGGCCTCGCCGCCACATCGACCGTCACCGACGCCTACACGCAGCCGGGACGCAATGCGAGCGTCTCGCTCACTGCCCGCTTCTAGGAGTTTCCCATGAAATCAACGCTTCTCTCATCCATCGCACTGGCGGCAGCCCTGTTCTCCGCCCCGCCCGCCCTTGCCGACGGCCCCGTGAAGGCGCGCTCGGCGGAGGTCGAGGCCGGCGCTTTCCAGGCCGATCGCGCCGCGATCCTCGCCATGGCGGGCAATTATAAAGTGACCTTCGACATGCGCGAGACCACGGCGTGGCGCCCGGACTATACGCCGATCCCGTCCAAGATCAGCGGCGGCCATGAAAGCGTGCGCATTGTCGAGGATAGCGGCCGCCACATCGTCCTCCAGCATCTGCTGGTCGTGAAGGACGATGCCGGCAAGGTCTTCGTCATCAAGCATTGGCGGCAGGACTGGACCTATGAGCCCGAAAGCGTCCTCGTCTATGCCGGCACGGGGCGCTGGAATGTCGAGGCCGTCCCGGCGGCCATGCGCGCGGGGCGCTGGTCCCAGACGGTGTGGCAGACCGACGATTCCCCGCGCTATGGCGGCTGGGGCCAGTGGACCGACGAAGGCGGCGTGCGACGCTGGCGCAGCAGCTGGACATGGCGCCCCCTCGCCCGGCGCGACGCCGTCCGCAAGCCGCCCTATGACCGCTATCTGGGGATCAACCGCCACTCGCCCACGCCCTCGGGCTGGGTCCATTGGCAGGATAATATCAAGATGGGACCGGAGCCGGGCACGACCGGCGGCAAGATCGTGCCCTTCGTCCAGGAATCCGTGCTCAACAGCTATGTCCACGCCGATGATTTCGATGTCGCGGCGGCGGACAGCTACTGGGCGGCGACCAGGGACTATTGGGCGGCGATCCGCAAGAGCTGGGACGAAACCATCGCAACGGACCATGGCCTTCATGTCGCCGAGGTCGCGGACACCGGCTCGGCGGGTGCGGCGCGCCTCATGACGCTGGCCGACGATATTCAGGCGCGGAAGATATCGGTGGCCAAGGCGATCGAGAGCGGTCGCGCGATCATCGCGGAGGTGACGGCGCAGCATGAATAGCCTCGTGCCCCGGAAGGCAAGGAGGACGATATCTAGCGCATGGGCGACGTCGGCATGGCCGACATCGCCCTCGCAACGCGATGGCCGCGCATCCCTGTTATCGTCAGTAGCGCGCCCGGATGCTCGCGAAGAGACTGCGCCCCTGTTCCGGGAAGCCGTCGCTGAGGACATAATAATCGTCGAACAGATTGCGCGCGCCGACGCCGATCTCGACGCCTTCGGTCAGGCTGTAGTCGATCCTCAGATTGGCGACGGCATAGCTGCCGGTGCGGTAATAGACCGGTAGCGCGGCGGTGGTCATCGTCGTGCGGTTGGAGGCGAGGTCGACATTGGGGACGATGTGCAGGCCGGCGACGGGCGACCAGTCGGCATAGGCGAACCCCTTGTGCGTCGGCACGTCGGTCAGGCGGAAGACCGGCACGACCGTGCCGTTGGTCTGCGGCGCGATGTCGAAGGCGCGATGGGTATAGGTATAGTTGGCGCCGACATTCAGCCCCGCCCCGAGCTGCGCGGCGAAGGACAGTTCCGCCCCATAATATTCGGCCGAGCCGAGATTCTGGCGCTGGGTCGTGTTCGCCGGGAAGCCGAGCGGGCGCACCGAGACGATGGCGTCGCTGATATCGCTGTAGAACACAGCACCTTCGAGCCGGACGGGCCCCAGGGTGCGGCTGCCGCCGATTTCATAATTGGTCGCCCGTTCGGCCTTCAGGCCCGGATTGGACGCGGCCGTGCCGAACTGGGTGCTGAACCGCTCGAAGATGGTCGGGAAGCGTACCCGCGACGAGATGCTGGCGTGGAGGCGCGTGTCGGCATCGGGCGTCCAGATCAGCTGGCCCTGCCCGTTGAACGCGCTGGCATTGCACAGCGGATAGCTGAAGATGCGCGCGGCCCCGCCACCGGGCGGCGTGCCATATTCCTCCGCGCGCTGGAGGTCGCGCCAGTCGAAGCTCGCGCCCAGCACCAGCGACAATGCAGGGGTGAACGCCAGCCGGTTTTCGCCGGCGATGCTGTATGTATCCTCGACATTGGTCTGCGGCGGCTCGGTAAGGCCGCTGGGGAAGCCCTGCTGATATTCGACATGCCTGTCGCGCCGGTAATAAGCCGCCAGGCTGAACCGGTCGGCATCGGTGAGGTCGACATCCAGCTGCGCGGACCCGCCCCACGCCTTGTCATGATAATAGCTGTTGAAGGCGCGCCCCAGCGTCTGGCTCGTCTGGCTGCGATTGTCGAAGGAGCGCAGCAGATTGTCGAAGCTGTTGCGATAGACCCGCGTCTTGAGCGTCGCCCGGTCGCCCAGCGCCGTGGTCGAGAGGAAATAGAAGCTCTCGATATTCCAATAGGGCCAGCTCCAGTTGCGCTGCGTCGCAACGCCATCGGTGATGTGCAGCGGCGCATTCTTCGCGCCTTCCTGCCGGGTGTAGCTCAGCGCATATTCGTCCGTCGCATTGGGGGTGAAGCCGATCTTCGCATTGACCCGCCAGTCGCGCGTCGCCGAGAAATCCCGCGCGCCGCCTTGTTCCGCCGAGGCCGGCGTGGGCGTGTAACCGCCCGCCAGATCCCAGTGATCGACGATATTGCGGGTGAAAGAACCCTGCGCATACCAGTTGTCCTGCTTCGTGCCGAGCAGGGCGAAGACATTATAGCCGGCATAATCGGCATCGCTGTCCAGATTGAGCGTGCCGCGCACCTCCGCCTCGATGGCCTTGGTCGGCTTGCGCGTCACCAGGTTGACCGCGCCGCCCATGGCGCCCGGACCGTCCAGCACCGAGGCATAGCCCTTGGCGACCTGCACCTCGGCAATGTCGGGGGTGAGGAAGCGGCCATAATCGAGCCGGTTGTCGGCGGGCAGATAGACGCGGATGCCGTCCAGCGACAAAGGCACCTGGAACCGGTCGAAGCCACGGACGAAGATCAGCCGTTCGTTGCGCGACCCGCCGCTGTTGGAAGAGGAGACGCCCGGCATCAGGTTCACCGCTTCGTCCAGAGTATTGCGGTTGAAGGTGTAGATCGCATCGGCCGACAGGGTCGTGCCGTCGATGGCGATGCCTTCGGTGCGCGGGGCCGTCACCACGATCTGCCCCAAAGTGAAGCTGCCGTCCTGCCGCTCAGGTTCGGCCGCATGGACAGATGTGCAGGCCAAGCCGGCAACACCGGCCAGCAACATGGATAAACGCATGATGATGATCCCCCCTCGAAAGCGATTGCCGCTGTGCGACTCGATATATATGGCCATATATAGAGATCGGTCTGAAGGAGAAGCCAGTGATGCTGCGCGGGATGATACTGGCTGGATGCGCGGCGGGATGCGCGATGCTGGCGCCGGCGTTGGCGCAGGTGGCGGCGGAAAGCTGCCCGCCTTCCAGCGCGGCGCCATTGCCCGCCGAACTTGCGGCATGGACGTCGCGCAGCCCGGCTGTCGCGGCGGCCGACAGCAAGGCGCTGGCCGGGGCCATGCTGTCGCCCGGCCGCGCCGTGGACGCGCGCCTTTCCCCGACGGGCAGCGTCACCTATGCCGTGCGCCCGGAAAAGCCGGGCGGCTCCGTCAGCCATGGCGGGCTGTTCGCCTTCACCGTCGCGCAGGCGGGCACCTATCGCGTCGCGCTGGGTTCGGGCGCGTGGATCGATCTTCTCAAGGGCAGGACGGTGATCGCATCGCGCGCCCATGGCCATGGGCCGGCCTGTTCCGGTATCCGCAAGATGGTGGATTTCCCCCTGAAGCCGGGCCGCTACATCCTGCAGATTGCGGGCAATGGCGACGCGGTGCTGCCGCTGATGGTCACGCGGCTCCCCTGAGCGCATCGGCGTGAAGGCGCTGGCCTGGCTGCTCCTGGTTCTGGCGCCCGTCTTCGCGGCGATGGCGATGCCGCCGGCAGCGCAGCCCTGGCGGTGGCGCCTGCCCAAGGGCCTGTCGCCGCCGCAGGTTCCGCCCGACAACCCGATGTCGGCCGCCAAGGTCGCGCTGGGCCGCCGCCTGTTCCACGATGCGGACCTGTCGATCGACGGCACCATGTCCTGCGCGTCCTGCCATGAGCAAAAGCGCGGCTTTGCCGACGGCAATGCGACGCGGCCCGGCGTGCATGGCGATCCGGGGCGGCGCAATGTGCCGGGCCTTGCCAATATCGCCTGGCTGCCGCGCCTGACCTGGGCCGATCCGGGGCTGACCACCCTGGAAGCGCAGGTCGCGGTGCCGGTGCTGGGGCTGCATCCGGTCGAGATGGGCATGGCGGGCAAGGAGGCGGAGATCGCGCGGCGGCTGGAGGCCGACGCCTGCTACCGGCGCATGTTCGGCGCGGCCTTTCCGGATCGGCGGGGCGCCATAAATCTCGCCACGGTCTCCGCCGCGCTTGCTGCGTTCGAAAGGACATTGCTGTCGTTCGACAGTCCCTATGACCATTATCTGCAGGGACGAAAGGCGGCGCTCTCGCCGGCGGCCCGGCGCGGTCGGGACAGCTTCTTCGGGGCGTCGGGATGCGCGGCCTGCCATGCCGGCCCCAACCTTACCGACGCGCGCTATCATGCGGTCCCGATCGCCCCCACGGCAGCGGACCGGGGTCTGGTCGAGAAGACCGGCAGGGCCGAGGATGACGGCAGGTTCCGGACGCCATCGCTCCGCAACGTGGCCGTGACCGGCCCATGGCTGCACGATGGCTCGGCGACGACGCTGGACGAGGCACTGCGCAGGCATCCCATGCCCGTTGCCGCCGGGGACAGGCCGGACCTGATCGCCTTCCTGCAGAGCCTGACCGATCCCGGCTTCCTGCGCGACAGGCGCTTTGCCTACCCGGATCGTGTCTGCGGGCGCGCATCGTGAAAAGCGTCGCCATGCGGGGCCGCATTGTATTGGGGATTTGCGCCGCATCGCGGATGGACCGGCATCCACGCCCCCGCCGGGGCCGAAGGGCGCGCGCGCCGACAGGGAAGGATCAGCCGGTTGGGCTGACCGATCGGTTGCCCGATTGCGCGGGCAATGGCTGTTCGCGCAGCAGCGTCCGCAATGTCTCCAGGGCATCGCCCTCGGCGGATCGCGCCATCTCCGCCTCGATTGCGCGATAGGCGCCGAGCACCGCGCGCCCGGTGTCGGTCAACCGCGCGCCGCGTTCCCTGCCGCCGCCCGGCAATGTCTCGACCAGCTTGTGCGTCCAGCAGCGGTTCATGCTGTCGACCAGCAGCCAGGTGCGCCGATAGCTCATGCCCAGCAGCCGCCCCGCGCCGGAGATCGAATGTTCCCGGTCGATCGCCTCCAGCAGGTTCGCCTTGCCCGGCCCCATGGCGAATTCATCCCCGCACAGGAGCTGCACCTTCACCTTGAGAATGCCGATCTGCATCGCTTGCCGCCTTCCAACACCGCCGGCATGGTTACGCCAGAGCGGCGCGAGCGGACAGAGGCATTTTGCGGCCCGCTCCCGATGCCATGCCCCACACAGCCTGACCGGCCATCAGCCTGAGCATCCAGAGCCGGTTCGCTCAGATCGAAGCGAAACCGGCTCTGAATCTGCCTGTCCTAGCCCGCCTGTTCGAAATCCACGACGATGCGTCCTTCGATCTCGCCGCGATGCATGCGGCCGAAGATGTCGTTGATATTCTCCAGTGTGTCCGTGGCCACGGTCGCATGGACCTTGCCTTCGCCGGCAAAGGCCAGCGCTTCCTGCAGGTCGAGCCGGGTGCCGACGATCGAGCCGCGAATGGTGATGCCGTTCAGCACCGTATCGAAGATCGAGATCGGGAAGTCGCCCGGCGGCAGGCCGTTGAGCGATACCGTGCCGCCCCGGCGCACCATGCCCATCGCCTGCTGGAACGCCTTGGGGCTGACGGCCGTCACCAGCACGCCCTGCGCGCCGCCGATCTCCTTCCTGATGAAGGCGGCGGGATCGACATTGCGGGCGTTGACGGTGAGCGCCGCGCCCAGCCGTTCGGCGAGCTTGAGCTTCTCATCGTCGATATCCACCGCCACGACGTTCAGCCCCATCGCCCTGGCATATTGCACGGCCATATGGCCCAGCCCGCCGATGCCGGAGATGGCGACCCAGTCGCCCGGCTTGGTATCCGTGACCTTCAGCCCCTTGTACACGGTCACGCCCGCGCACAGCACCGGCGCGATCTCCACGAAGCCGACATTCGCCGGCAGGTGGCCGACATAATTGGGATCGGCGATCACATATTCGGCGAAGCTGCCGTTCACCGAATAGCCGGTGTTCTGCTGGGTCTCGCACAGCGTCTCCCAGCCGCCAAGACAATGCACGCAATGCCCGCAGGCGGTGTAGAGCCAGGGCACGCCGACCCGGTCGCCTTCCTTCACATGGGTGACGCCCGCCCCCACCGCCACGACATGGCCAACGCCCTCATGCCCGGGGATGAAGGGCGGGTTGGGCTTGACCGGCCAGTCCCCCTCGGCGGCGTGAAGATCGGTATGGCAGACGCCGGTGGCGGCGATCTTGACCAGGATCTGGCCGGGGCCAGGCATGGGCACCGTCACTTCCTCGATGACGAGGGGCTTGCCGAATTCGCGGACGACCGCCGCTTTCATTGTCTTTTCCATGGATCTTGCCTCGTGCTTTTCAAAAACCGGATATGAACGCCGCCGCCGCTCAGAAGGGCGCGTCGATGTCCACGACGTCGATCAGCTTGTGGTTGACGAATTCCTTGATACCCAGGCCCAGCAATTCGCGGCCATAGCCCGAACGGCGGACGCCGCCGAACGGCAGGTCCGCCTTCACCATCGTGGGATGGTTCACGAACACCATGCCGGTGGAGATGCGCCGGGCGACCTGCGCGCCATGCGTCGTGTCCGACGTGAACACCGATCCGCCCAGCCCGAACGGCGAATCATTGGCGATCCGCACCGCGTCATCCTCGTCTTTGGCACGGAACAGCATGGAGACGGGGCCGAAAAACTCCCAATATCGTGCCGGATTGTCCTCGCCGATGTCGGTGAGGATGGTCGGCTGCACGAAGGCGCCCTGATTGGGGGCGTCGGGCCCCACCGGCGTGGCGGTGGCGCCATGTTCGACCGCCTGCCGGATCATCTCCTTCACATCGTCGGCTGCCTTTTGCGAGGAAAGCGGCGCAAGCGTGGTCGCGGGATCGAAGGGATCGCCCATGCGCAACCCGGCAACGCCCTGGGTGTAATGTTCGAGGAAGGCATCATACAGTTCGTCCACGACGATCATCCGCTTGGACGACACGCAGACCTGGCCGCCATTCCAGTGCCGGCCGAAGACCGCCCATTTCACCGTCTTCTCCAGATCGGCGTCGGCCAGCACGACAAAGGCATCGGCGCCGCCCAGCTCCATCGTGGACTTCTTGAGCGCCCGCCCCGCCTGCGCCGCGACCGTCGCGCCGGCATCCTCGGAACCGGTCAGCGCGACGCCATGAACGCGCGGATCGGCGATGATCATCTCGATCTGCGCGCGGGTGGCATAAAGGTTCGTGAACGCGCCGTCCGGCAGCCCGGCCTCGCGCATCAGCGCCTCGAACGCGGCGGCGCTCTGGGGCACGTTGGCGGCATGCTTCAACAGCATCGTGTTGCCCGCCGAAAGCTGGGGCGCGATGATCCGCGCGATCTGATAATAGGGGAAGTTCCAGGGCTCGATCGCGAGCAGCACGCCCAGCGGCTCATGCACCAGCGTCGCCTCGCCTTCGGCGGGATCGGCAACCGGCAGCGGCTCGGGCGCAAGCAGCCGTTCGGCATTGTCGGCATAATAATCGAGGATCGCCGCGGACAATTCCACCTCCGCCTGTGCCTCGGGCAGGAGCTTGCCCATTTCCAGCGTCAGGATGCGGGCATAGGCATCCATGTCCCGGCGCAGGAGGCGCGCGGCGTTGCGCATCACGGTCGCCCGCCCGGCGAACGGCACCTCGCGCCATGACCGAAAGGCACGATCGGCATTGTCGATGGCCTGCAGGACCTCGGCATCGGTCGCATCGGCAAAGGTCGCCACGATCTCGCCGGAATAGGGATTGGTGGTTGCATAGGTCATCGAACGATCCTTCTCAGCATGTGACGCGACACGCCGGACATGTGCCGCCCGAACGGGTGCGCCCCGAACCGGCGATCATGTCCTTCCGCGCAGTTCCTGCCCTCCGACGATGAAGGGCATTCTCGTTGCCCCTATTGGTCCCGCGCCGCCGTCCGCCCTATGCGGATTGTTACGTAGATCATTGTAACATTACGGAAACCCTCGCCCTGTAGGGCCGCCGCCGCGCCGGGGAATCCCGCTTATGGATCGTCCGGACATGGCGGGCCATCGCCCGTGGCGGCATCGGCCCCCGCCGCATGGAGCAATCCCGCCGACAAGGGCCAGCCCCATTCCCGGTAAAGCGACACATAGAGCGCCAGAAGCTGGCGCAACTCCACCGAGCCGTCATGCTTGCGGAACCGCATGATGAGCGGCACCATCACCGTTTCGCCGATGTCGAGGAAGGCGATATCGCTCCGGCCGTGACGCCGCACCGACTGGGGCACGATGCACACGCCCAGGTCGGCGGCCACCATGACCAGCGCGGTCTGCAGCTCACGCACTTCCTGCACCCGCTCCGGCACCAGCCCGCGCGCATGGAAGGCGGAAAGGACAAGGTCGGCGAAGCTGGGGCGCGGCTCGCGCGGATAGAGGATCAGCGGCAGCTGGCACAAAGCGGCCAGATCCACCGGGCGACCCGTCTGCGCGAAGGCGTGCCCCTTGGCCACCGCCACGACCAGCGGCTCATCGCGCGCCACGATATGCTGGATGCTGGGTTCCTCGATCACGACCCGGTCGAAGCCGATATCGATCCGGCCGTCGAGCAGCGCCGCCATCTGCTCCTGGCTGTCCATTTCCGACAGGCCGATATCCAGTTCGGGCGCGATCTGGCGGAAACGGCCGATGACCTCCGGCAAACGGGCATAGAGGGTGGATGGGACCAGCCCGAACACGAAACGCGGCGCCCGGGTCTCCACGAAACGGTGCATGGTCGCCTGCAGCTGCTGCATGCCGCGCACGATCATATGAGCCTGTTCATACAGGAGCTGGCCGGCGGGCGTCAGCCGCAGAGGCCTGCTTCCCCGTTCGAAAAGCGTGACGCCCAGCGCCGCTTCCAGCTCCTGGATGCGCTTGCTGAGCGGCGGCTGCGCCATGTTCAGCCGTTCCGCGCCACGGGTGAAGCTGCGCTCATCCGCGACGGCAAGGAAATAGCGCAACTGGCGGATGTCGATGTTCACAGACGGTTTCCAGTCCGAAATCATGGCTCAGGCGCATGTTCCGAGTCGCCGGGTGAAGGCATCAGGCTGGAAATGCGGAAAACAAAAGCTACAGCAAAGATACAGGGCAGCAAAACATGCCCGGTCGACGCCCTATGCGCAGGACCCGCCCGCAAGTCCATACCAAGCTGGTATGATAACGGACCCAGACGGTCCTTTTTATTGCCGGCGCGCAGGCGCAGGGACGGCGCGCCGGGCGGCCTTCCCCCTCTCCCAGCTGCCCGGCCCTGGAAGGGCTGTCGTCACCATGGCTTTCGCCAACACCGTCAGGCTCGACGCCCCCTACGCGACGCCCGACGGCGCGCCGACCGTTCGCATGCGCTGCAGAACCCGCAGGCGAACGACGTTACCGGCGTGACGGCAGACCCTTCCAGCCACGCCATGACGGCGCCTTCCCTGTCGCGCGGGCAAAGCGTCCGCCTGGCGGCGAAATCCCTTGCCCTTGGCGACAGGCCGGCCGGGGCGCTGCTCGCCGAAAGCCGCATGGGGGCAGCCGACGCCTTTTTCTCGCTCAAAACCTATGCGTCGGCGATCCTTGCCTATTATATCGCGCTGCGTATTGGCCTGCCGCGCCCCTATTGGTCGATCGTCACCTGTTACATTGTGGCCCAGCCGCTGGCCGGCGCGGTCTTCTCCAAGGCATTGTTCCGCATGATCGGCACGATCGTCGGCGCGCTGGTGGCGATCATCATCGTGCCCGAGTTGGTGAACGCGCCGGAGCTGCTTTCGGGCGCGCTGGGCCTGTGGCTGGCGCTATGCACCTATCTGGCGATGCTGGACCGCACGCCCCGCTCCTATGTCTTCCTGCTGGCGGGCTATACCGCCAGCATCATCGGCTTTCCCGCGGTGGACCAGCCCGGCACGGTGTTCGACATCGCCAGCCTGCGGGTGCAGGAGATCGTAATCGGCATTTCCGCCAGCGCCTTCGTGCATGCGCTGGTCTTTCCGCGCTCGGTCACGTCGCGGCTGGCGGAGCGGACGAGCGCCATCCTGCTGGATGCCGAGCGCTGGTCCCATGACGCCCTGGCCAGGACAGACCCCGGCATGCTGGATCGCGACCGCCGCCGGCTTGCGCTCGACCTGCACGAACTGCACCAGCTGGCCATCCACCTGCCCTTCGACGTCTCGCGCCTGGCCGTGCGGATCGCGGTGCTGCGCGTGCTCCAGGAACGGCTGTCGCTGCTGCTGCCGCTGGCCAGCGGCATAGAGGACCGCCTTGCCCAGCTGCGCGCGCTGGGCACCATGCGGGCCGAGCTTGCCCGCTTCGTCAGCGATGTCGCGCAATGGCTGGCGGAACTCCATGCCGACCCCCTGTCCATCGCCCGGGCCGACACGCTCATCGCCCGCGCCCGCGCGCTGGAGCCGCTTTACGACGCGCCCTGGAACTGGGAGGCCGCGCTGCGCCTCAGCCTGCTCGACCGGTTGCAGGACCTGATCCGCGTCCATCGCGACGCGCGCGAATTGCGGTCGATCATCATGACGCGCGGCGCCAGGGGATCGCAGGCGATCCAGGGCGCGATCGGCAGCGCCCGCGCCCAGCCGCTGCATCGCGACCATGGCCTTGCCCTGCGCGCGGCCTTCGCGACGCTGGGCACGCTGGGGATCGGCACGGCGATGTGGATCGCCACGGCCTGGCCCGAAGGCGGCAATGCCGTGGTGATCGCCTGCATCGTGTGCGCCCTCTACAGCAATCTGGACAATCCCGGCCCCACGGCGCACCGCGTGCTGTACGGCACGATCACCGCCGTGCCGATCGGCGCGATCTATGCCTTCGTCATCCTGCCGCGCACCGCCGATTTCCCGACGCTGGCGGCGCTGCTCGCCCCCGCGCTGCTGATCATCGGCAGCCTGCTGGCGCGCCCGAAGACCGCGCCCTATGCCATCGGCATCATGCTGACCCTGCCGGGCCTGCTCGGCCTGAACGATCGGTACGACGCCCATTTCCAGACCTTCGCCAATTCCGCCGTCGCCCAGATCGTCGGCGTGATGATCGCGGTCTTCATGCTCGACCTGTCCAGCGCCATCGGCGCGCGCTCCGGCGCGTTGCGGCTGGTGCGCGCCGGCTGGCGCGAGCTTGCGGCGATGGCCGCCGGGCGCGGCGACCTGGACCCCGGCGCCTGGATCGGCCGCATGCTCGACCGTGTCGCGATGCTCGCCCCGCGCCTCAAGACGCTGGCGCTCGACCCCACCCAGCCGCTGCTCGACATCCTGGCGGACACGCGCATCGGCATCGCGATCACCGACCTGCGCAAGTTCCAGGGCCGCGCGACGCCGCATGGCGCGAAACTCGTCGCGCTGCTGCTGCGCCATGTCCGCCGCCATTATGCCGCGCGCACCGATCAGGGACCGGCCGATCCCGACCCGGCGCTGATCCGCAACATCGACCGGCTCCTGCCACGGATCGCCGCGCTGGAAGACCCGGAACAGCGCCGGCTGGGCGTGCTGGCGCTGACCAGCCTTCGGCGGAACCTTGCCTCATCCGCGCTGCCGCCCGTCTGGCCGGAGCGCCCCGCGCCCGCCTCGCCCACGCCGCCCGAGGGTTGAACGTTCGGGCGTAAGCATCAGGGGCCGGGCGCGTTGCCGATCAGCCCCCTCGCCTCGCGCACGATCCAGTCCCGCACCAGCCGCACGCGCGGCGCCAATGTCTGGTTGGCCGGGCGGGTGACATAGAAGGGGATCGGGTCGAGCCGCGCATCGGGCAGCAGGCGCGTCAGCCGGCCCGCGCGGACATCCTCCTCCACCTGGAAATAGGCGAAGAGGCTGATGCCCATGCCCATCCGCACCGCCTCATGCTGGGCCAGGCTGCTGTTGGTGCGGTAGGTGCCCGAAACGCGCACCGGCTCGCCATCCACGCTCCAGATCTGGCTGGTCGCTCCATAGCTGAACAGCACGCAGTCATGCTGCTGAAGGTCCGCCCCGCAACCGGGCAGCGCGTGCTCCGCCAGATAGGCCGGCGCGGCCACCAGATAGCGGGGCACGTCGCCCAGATGCTTGGCGATGACCGTCGTCTCGCTGACCTGACCCGTGCGCATGGCGAGGTCCAGCCCATCCTCCACCATGTTGACGAAACCGTCACTCAATTGCATTTCGATGGTGACGCCGGGATAGGCCCGGTGGAACGCCGGCAACTGGCGCGCAAGATGGCAGCCGAAGGTGCTCGTCACGCCGATGCGCACATGGCCGACCGGCGCGCGGCCGCCACCATGCACTTCGGCCTCCAGCGCATCCACTTCGCGCAGGATGCGGCGGGCATGCTCCAGGAAAATGCGCCCTTCGTCCGTCAACGTCAGGGTGCGGGTGGAACGGCGCAGCAGCGTCATCCGGAAATGCGCCTCCAGCATCGAAATGCGGCGGCCGACCGTGACCTGGTTCGTCATCGCCTCCCGCGCGACGGCGGAGAATGATCCGCATTCCGCGACCCGGACAAACCATCGCATGCCTTCGACCAGCGGCGCCATTCATACAGCTTTCGTATAAGTGATGTTCCCTCTCAACCATTGTCCAAAAGCCTGTCAACGCATAAATCGCGCGCATGGCGAACAAGGTCACAAAAATGAAATTTCAATAATCCAGATCAAATTCCCCATTTTTTCGAATGATATCCGCAAAGAATTTCCATGACCCGATGATCGTGCATCTTCATTTTCCATAAAGCGATCATTTCCCTGAATAATATTCCGAATATCCGAAATCATTACTGATAAAATCCACACTTCCGACCCTGCATTGGACGGCATTCTTGCCCGATGCAGCCTCGGGCGCCGCACCCTCTTGTGCGCATTCCGTCGAAGGGACACTCTATGACCGCGCCTTTGTCGCCTCGCGAGGTGATGGCGTTCGACGTCGCCATCGTGGGCGCCGGTCCGGCCGGCCTCGCCGCCGCCATCCATCTGCGCCAGCTTGCCGGGAAATCGGGACGGGACATCTCCGTCGTCGTTGTCGAAAAAGGGTCGGAAGTCGGCGCCCATATCCTCTCCGGCGTGGTGGTCGACCCGATCGGGCTCGACACGCTGCTGCCCGACTGGCGTCTGCATGAAGACTGCCCGTTGACGACGACGGTCGCGGACGACCATTTCCTCTATCTGACCGAGCGCAAGGCCCGGCGCGTGCCGGGCGCGATGATGCCCAGGCTGCTCGACAATCACGGCAATTTCATCGGCTCGCTGGGCAATGTGACCCGCTTCCTGGCCGCCCGCGCCGAGGAATTGGGCGTGGAGATCTTCCCCGGCTTCGCCGCGACCGAACTGCTGTTCGAAAATGGCTGCGTGGTCGGCATCGCGACCGGCGACATGGGCGTCGACCGCACCGGCCAGCCACGCGACGATTTCGTGCGCGGCGTGGAATTGCGCGCCCGCTACACGCTGCTGGCCGAAGGCGCCCGTGGTTCGCTCAGCAAACAGGCCATCGCCCGCTTCGGGCTGGACAAGAACCGGGACGTCCAGAAATTCGGCCTCGGCATCAAGGAACTCTGGCAGGTGCAGCCCGAGCATTTCCGCCCCGGCCTGGTCCAGCACAGCTTCGGCTGGCCGCTCGACCGGGAGACGGGCGGCGGCTCCTTCCTCTATCATTTCGACGACAGTCTCGTCGCGGTCGGCTTCGTCGTCCATCTGAACTACAGCAATCCGACGCTTTCGCCCTTCCAGGAATTCCAGCGTTTCAAGACGCATCCGGCGATCCGCGATGTCTTCGAAGGCGGCAAGCGGATCGCCTATGGCGCCCGCGCGCTGACCGAAGGCGGATGGCAGTCCGTGCCCCGCCTCAGCTTTCCGGGCGGCGCGCTGCTGGGCTGTGCGGCCGGCTTCGTCAACGTGCCGCGGGTGAAGGGATCGCACAACGCCATCCTCTCCGGCATCCAGGCCGCCGATGCGGTCGCCGCCGAACTGGCCAGCGCATCCCCCCGCATCGAGCCGGTCGCCTATGAGGAGGGCTGGCGCGGCTCCGCCATCGGCCGCGACCTGAAGCCGGTGCGCAACGTCAAGCCGCTCTGGTCGAAATATGGCATGCCGATCGGCGTCATGCTGGGCGGCGTCGACATGTGGTGCAACCAGCTGCTGCGCTTTTCGCCCTTCGGCACGGTGCCGCACGGCAAGCCGGACAGCGCCTGCCTGAAGCCGCTGTCGCAGGTGACGCCGATCGCCTATCCCAAGCCCGACGGCGTCCTGACCTTCGACCGCCTGTCCTCGGTGTTCCTGTCGAACACCAACCATGCCGAAGACCAGCCCTGCCACCTGCATCTGCGCGATCCGCTGGTGCCCATCCGGCAGAACCTGCCGGTCTTCGGCGAGCCGGCCCAGCTCTACTGCCCCGCCGGCGTCTATGAGATTGTCTATGGCGACGAGGCGGGCAAGGCCGATCCGCGCTTCGTCATCAACGCGCAGAACTGCGTCCATTGCAAGACCTGCGACATCAAGGACCCGACCCAGAACATCAACTGGGTGCCGCCCGAGGGCGGCGGCGGCCCGAATTATCCGAACATGTAACCGAAGGAAATGTGGCGTGACCGATATCATCATCCGCAAGGCCGCCGTCATCGGCGCCGGCACCATGGGCGCGGGCATTGCCGCCCACCTCGCCAATGCCGGGCTGGAGGTCGTCCTGCTCGATCTCGACGCGGACATGGCGCGCGGCGGCATCGCGCGCCAGCTGAAGGCGGGCGGCTTCATGATGCCGGCCTTCGCCGATCGCGTGACGCCCGGATCGACGGGCGCGGACATCGGCCTGCTGGCGGACGCCGACTGGATCATCGAGGCGGTCGCCGAGCGGCTCGACATCAAGCACGCCCTGTTCGGCGCGATCGAGAAGGTGCGCAAGCCCGGATCGATCGTGGCCTCCAACACCTCCACCATCCCGCTCCATGCGCTGCTCGAACCCTTTTCGGACGATTTCGCCTCGCATTTCCTGATCGCGCATTTCTTCAATCCGCCGCGCCAGATGCGGCTGCTGGAACTGGTGAGCGGCCCGCGCACCCTGCCCGCCGTGACCGGGACGATCCGGCATTTCGCCGACGCCCGGCTGGGCAAGTCGGTGGTGCCCTGCAAGGACACGCCCGGATTCATCGGCAACCGCATCGGCTGCTACTGGCTGGCGGTCGGCCTGGACCAGGCGATCCGGGCGAACATTCCAGTCGAGGTCGCCGACGCCACGATCGGCAGGATTTTCGGTTTCCCCAAGACCGGCATCTTCGGCCTCTATGATCTGATCGGCAACGACCTGATGCCCAATCTGGTCCGCTCGCTGCAAAACACCCTGCCCGCTTCGGACGCCGTGCAGACGGTGGAGGCGGAGCCTGCGCTGTTGCACGCCATGATCGGGCAGGGACTGACCGGCCGCAAGGGCGGCGGCGGCTTCTATCGCCGGTCGCAGGACCGCAAGAGCAGCGAGACGATCGACCTGGCATCGGGCGCATTCCGGCCGACCGTGCCCGCCCTTTCGGACAGCCTGACCGCATCCCTCGGCGATCCCCGCGCGCTGCTGGAGCATGAGGGCGAGGCGGGCCGCTATGCCTGGGCCGTGCTCGCCCGCACCCTGGCCTA
This sequence comes from Sphingobium aquiterrae, assembly GCF_037154135.1. Taxonomy (NCBI): domain Bacteria; kingdom Pseudomonadati; phylum Pseudomonadota; class Alphaproteobacteria; order Sphingomonadales; family Sphingobiaceae; genus Sphingobium; species Sphingobium aquiterrae. Next base: position 84,006 of record NZ_JBANFL010000008.1, on the reverse strand, counting down.
TGCGGCGTCGCTCGTCCCGGAAATCGCCGACCGGCCCGATCTGGTCGATGAGGCGATGCGTATGGGCTATGGCTGGAAATATGGCCCGTTCGAACTGATCGACCGGATCGGCGCGCGCTGGTTCGCCGACAGGCTGGCCGCCCGGGGCGAGCCGGTGCCCCCGTTGCTGGCCGTCGCCGCCGATTTGGATGGCTTCTACCGTGTCGGCGGCGGCAAGCGCGAAGTGCTCGTGCCCGTGGACGGCCAGAGCCGCTATGCCGCCATCCCCGCGGCCGACGGCGTGATCTCCATCGCGGCGCTGCGCCTTTCCGGCACGCCGGTGGAAGAGAATGCCGCAGCCAGCCTGTGGGACATCGGCGACGGCGTCGGCCTGCTGGAATTCCACAGCAAGATGAACAGCTTCAGCGCCGGCCTGATCGCCGCCGTCACGCAGATGGTGGCGCTGGCGCCGGGCCGCTTCCGCGCGCTTGTGATCGGCAATGACGGCCCGGCCTTCAGCGCCGGCGCGGACCTTTCCGCCGTGCTGCAGATGTCGCGCGACGGCGACCGTGACGGGATAGAAAAGTTCATCCGCGCCGGCCTCAAGGCGTTCGATGCGGTGCGCGATTCAACCATTCCCATCGTCGGCGCGGGTTTCGGCGCGGCGCTGGGCGGCGGATGCGAGATATTGCTGCATTGCCATGCCATCGTCGCCCATGCGGAAATCGGCATCGGGCTGGTGGAACCCAAGGTGGGCCTGCTGCCCGGATGGGCGGGTCTCACCCAGTTGCTCGTCCGCCTGCAGGAGCGGGATGCCGATGCCGCCGCGACGGCCACAGCGGCGCTGCGCACGGTGCTGCCCGCCACCACCTCCGCCGGCGCCTTCGACGCCCGCGCCAAGGGCTTCCTGCGGGAGAGCGACGGGATCACGATGAACCGGGACCGGCTGATCGGCGATGCCAAGGCCCGCGCGCTGGCGCTGGCCGCCGACTTCACCCCGGCCCCGCGCGCCACCCTCTCGCTGCCCGCCCCGACCATGCTCACGCAGGCACTCGACACGCTCGTCGCCGCTCTCGGGCCGCATGATCTCGACATCGGCCATGCCATTGCCGGCGTCCTTAGCGGCCCCGCGATCATCACGGAAGCGGCGCTGACCGAACGCGCGGTCGACGCCTTTGTCGACCTCGCCCTCACCCAGCCCACCCGCGACCGGATCGAAGCGATGCTCCGCACCGGCAAGCCGCTGCGCAACTGACCCTCCGCCTTTTCCCCTCCCCATCCCAGTTCAACAGGAGCATTTATGCCTGATTATGTGGCCCCCATCGGGGATATGACCTTCCTCCTCCAGGACGTGTTCCAGGCGGAAAAGATATTGACCGGCCTGCCGGGCTATGAAGAGGTGTCGGACGATCTGGTCTCCAGCATCCTTGAGGAAGCGGGCCGCTTCTGCGCGGGCGTGCTGCGCCCGATCAACCAGAGCGGCGACGAGGAAGGCAGCCGTCTGGAAGACGGCGTCGTCTACACGCCCAAGGGCTTCAAGGAAGCGTTCAAGGCCTTTGTCGACGGCGGCTGGTCCAGCCTGTCCGCCCCGACGGCGTATGAGGGCCAGGGCCTGCCCCGCACGGTGCAGATCCTGGTGGACGAGATGCTGTCCGCCTCCAACCTCTCCTTCGGCCTGTTCCCCGGCCTCAGCCGCGGCGCCTGTGAGGCGATCGAAGCGCATGGCAGCGCGGCGCTGAAGGAAAAATATCTCCCCAGGATGATCGCGGGCCAGTGGACCGGCGCCATGGGCCTGACCGAAGGCACGGCGGGCTCGGACCTGGGCCTGCTCAAGGCGACGGCGAAGCCGCGCGACGACGGGTCCTACACCGTGTCCGGCTCGAAGATTTTCATCTCGTCGGGCGATCACGACATGGCCGAGAATGTCATCCATCTCGTCCTCGCCCGGCTGCCCGACGCACCTGCGGGCACCAAGGGCATCAGCCTGTTCCTCTGCCCGAAATATCTGGTGAACGCAGACGGCACGCTGGGCGCGCGCAACGCGGTGAATGTCGGATCGCTGGAGCACAAGATGGGCATCCACGCCCAGCCGACCTGCGTCATGAATTATGACGACTGTCAGGGCTGGCTGGTCGGCGAGCCCCATCGCGGCCTTGCGGCGATGTTCACGATGATGAATGCCGAGCGCCTGTTCGTCGGCGTCCAGGGCCTTGGCCTCGCCGACGCCTCCTACCAGACCGCCGCGACCTATGCGAAGGAACGCAAGCAGGGCCGCGCGCCGGGCGCCACGGAGTCCGGGATGATCATCGCGCATCCCGACGTGCGCAAGATGCTGCTCACCATGCTGTCCTTTGTCGAGGCGGCCCGCGCGCTGACCGTGTTCACCGCGCTGGAGATGGACAAGGAAACCCGGCACCCCGACGCCGATGTGCGCAAGCAGGCCGGTGGCCTCGTCGCGCTGCTGACCCCGGTCATCAAGGCGGCCTTCACCGATTTCGGGTTCGAGGCGACGGTGCTGGGCCAGCAGGTGCTGGGCGGCCATGGCTATATCCGCGAATGGGGCCAGGAACAGTTTGTGCGCGATGCCCGCATCGCCCAGATCTATGAAGGCACCAACGGCATCCAGGCGCAGGACCTCGTCGTCCGCAAGCTGACCCTGGACGGCGGCGCGCCCGTCGACACGCTGTTCGCCATGATCGCCGACACGGTCGCCGAGGCGAGCAAGGTGGCGGCGCTGCAGCCCACCGCCCTGGCCATCGCCGAAGCCCTGAAGAGGTTGCAAGCCGTCACCGCCCGCCTCACCACGGGCGACGCCGCCAATCCCCTTGAGCAGAATGCCGCCGCGACCGACTATCTGCGCATGTTCGCCCTCGTCACCTTCGGGTGGCTGTGGGTCCGCATGGGCCTCGCCGTCGTGGCGAAGGGCGATGCCGCGACGCCGAATGAAAAGCGCAAGATCGCGGTCGGCGCCTTCTTCGCCAGCCGCATCCTGCCGCAGACCGCCTCCCTTGCCAGCCAGATCGAGGCCGGATCGCCCACTGTGATGGCGGTCGCTGCCGACGCGTTCTGAGCTTCATCCCCTGGCTGCGTCGAGCCGCCCTGCGCTCCCCCCCTGCCCCCTTGCCCCCTCGTCGCAGGCGGCTCGGCCTAGCCTTCCCGAGAGATTGCCCTCCATGAAAATTCTCGTCCCCATCAAGCTCGCGATCGACGCCAACACCAAGGTCCGGGTGAAGCCCGACCGCAGCGGCGTCGACCTTTCGAACCTCAAGCTGTCCATCAATCCCTTCTGCGAGATCGCGGTCGAAGCGGCCGTGCGACTGAAGGAAGCCGGCAAGGCGAGCGAGGTCGTGGTCGTCTCCATCGGCGCGCCCAAGTCCGCCGATGCGATCCGCACTGCCCTCTCCATCGGCGCCGATCGCGGCATCCTGATCGAGGCCGAGGGCCGGGTCGAACCGCTGACCGTCGCCAAGCTGCTCGCCAGGGTGGTGGCGGAGGAACAGCCCGGACTGGTCATCACCGGCAAGCAGTCCATCGACGATGACAGCAACCAGACCGGCCAGATGCTCGCCGCCCTGCTCGACTGGCCGCAGGCGACGCTGGCATCGGCGGTCGTGCTGGATGGAGAGCATCTGAGCGTCACCCGCGAGGTGGATGGCGGCCTGCAGACGCTGGGCCTTTCCCTGCCCGCGGTCGTCACCACCGACCTGCGCCTCAACGAGCCGCGTTATCCCACGCTGCCCAACATCATGAAGGCCAAGAAGAAGCCCATCGAGACGCGCACCCCCGATGCCTATGGCGTGGACGTGACCCCGCGCCTCAGCATTGTCGAAGTGCGCGAGCCCGCCGCCCGCAAGGCCGGCATCAAGGTCGCATCGGCGCAGGAGCTGGTCAGCCAGCTCCGCTCCGCCGGCGTCCTCTGACCCAGAAATCATGCGAGAACAGCCATGAAAACCCTTCTCATCGCAGATCATGACAACCAGTCGGTCGCCGACGGCACCGCCCGCGCATTGACCGCCGCCCGCGCACTGGGCGGCGAGGTGGACATCCTCATCGCCGGCCTTGGCGCCGGGGCGGCCGCCAATGCGGCAGCGAAGCTCCAGGGCGTGAGCAAGGTGCTGCTCGCCGACGGCGAAGCCTTCGCGCACGCCCTGGCCGAGCCGCTGGCCGCGCTCGTCCTGTCGATTGCCGGCGGCTATGGCGCCATCGTCGCGCCCGCCTCCAGCTCCGGCAAGAATGTGCTGCCGCGCATCGCCGCGCGGCTCGACGTGATGCAGGTATCCGACGTCACCAGGGTCGCGGCGCCCGACATCTTCGAACATCCGATCTACGCCGGCAACGCGATCGAGGTGGTGAAGAACGATGAACCGGTGAAGCTGCTGACGATCCGCACCTCCGCCTTTGCCGCGACCTCTGCCGATGGCGCCGCGGCCCCGGTCGAAACCATCGCCGCCGCCATCGTGGAGGGCCGCGCCACCTTCGAGGGCGAGGCACTGGCCAAGAGCGACCGGCCGGAGCTGGGATCGGCGAAGATCGTCGTATCGGGTGGCCGGGCGCTGGGATCGCCGGAGAAGTTCGACGCGGTCATCCTGCCGCTCGCCGACAGGCTGCACGCCGCCGTCGGCGCATCGCGCGCGGCCGTGGACGCGGGCTATGCCCCCAATGACTTCCAGGTCGGGCAGACGGGCAAGATCGTCGCCCCCGACCTTTATGTCGCGCTCGGCATTTCAGGGGCGATCCAGCACCTGGCCGGCATGAAGGACAGCAAGGTCATCGTCGCGGTGAACAAGGATGAAGACGCGCCGATCTTCCAGGTCGCCGATTTCGGCCTGGTGGGCGACCTGTTCCAGCTGGTCCCCGAAATCGAGGCCGCGCTCGGCTGAGCGCGCGCCTCACCCCCCGTTTTGAAAGAACATCCCCATGCAAAAATGCCTTTCCGCTGAGGAAGCGGCCGCGCTGGTGCCCGATGGCGCGAAGATCATGATCGGCGGCTTCCTGGGCTGCGGCACCCCGCATCGCGTGATCGACGCGCTGCTCGATGCCGGCGTCGGCGACCTGACCCTGATCGCGAACGACACCGATCGCGCCAATACAGGCATCGGCAAGCTGATCCACGAACGCCGCGTCCGCCGGGTCGTGGCGACGCATATCGGCCTCAACCCCGAAACGCAGCAGGGCCTGCTGGAGGGCGGCTTCGAGGTCGACCTGGTGCCGCAGGGCACGCTGGCCGAACAGATCCGCGCGGGCGGCTATGGGCTGGGCGGTGTCCTCACCAAAACCGGCCTCGGCACGATCGCGGCGCGCGCCGGGCAGACGATGACGATCAATGGCGAGGAATGGCTCTACATGCCGCCGATCCGCGCCGATTTCGCCCTGATCTACGCCGACAGCGCCGATCAAGCGGGCAATCTCGCCTATCATTTCACCCAGCATAATTTCAATCCGTTGATGGCGATGGCCGGCGAGACGGTGATCTGCGAGGCGCGCGAGATCGTGCCCGTGGGCGTCATCGCGCCCGACCATGTGAAGACGCCCGGCGTCGTTGTCGACTATCTGGTCGGGAGTGCATGACCATGACCTATCAGGACATCATCCAGCGCCGTGTCGCGGCGGAACTGCGCCCGCACACGCTGGTCAACCTCGGCATCGGCCTGCCGACCGGCGTCGCCGCCTTCGTGAAGCCGCAGGACGGCATCTTCTTCCAGTCCGAAAACGGCCTGGTCGGCATGGGCGCGGCGGCAAGCCCGGAATTCGCCAACCCCACCCTTACCGATGCCGGCGGCAAGCCGATCACGCTGGTGCCCGGCGCCATGTCGATCGACAGCGCCCTCTCCTTCGGCCTCATCCGTGGCGGGCATGTCGACACGACGGTGCTGGGCGCGCTGCAGGTCGATGAAGCCGGCCGCCTCGCCAACTGGATGGTGCCGGGCAAGATGGTGCCCGGCATGGGCGGCGCGATGGACCTGGCGTCGGGCGCCAAACGCGTCATCATCGCCATGCAGCACACGGCCAAGGGCAAGCCGAAGATCGTGCCCAAATGCACCCTGCCGCTGACGGCGGACCGGCGCGTGACGCTGATCATCACCGAAATGGCGGTGATCGAGCCCACGGACGCGGGCCTCATCCTGCGCGAACGGGCGCCGGGCGTCACGCTCGCGCAGATCGTCGAGGCCACCGAGGCCCGGCTGATCTTCGAGGGCGACGTGCCCGAAATGATCCTGAACCCCTGAACCGGAAAGAAGACCAGCCATGAAGATCGAGCATATCCGGGACCGGGCGTTCGCCATCCCCTTCACCAGCCCTTCCTATCCGCGCGGCCCCTTCCGCTTCTACGACCGGGAGTTCGTGATCATCACCTATCGCACGGACATCGACGCCCTGCGCGCCGTGGTGCCCGAACCGCTGGAGGTGGTCGACCCGGTGGTGAAATATGAATTCATCCGCATGCCGGATTCGACGGGTTTCGGCGATTATACCGAAAGCGGCCAGGTGATCCCCGTCCGCTTCGACGGGCGCGAGGGGAATTATACCCACGCCATGTATCTGGACGCCGCCGCGCCCATCGTCGGCGGCCGGGAGATTTGGGGCTTCCCCAAGAAGCTGGCCAAGCCCACATTGCGGGTCGAGGGCGAGGTGCTGGTCGGCACGCTGGATTGCGGATCGATCCGCTGCGCCAATGCGACGATGGGCTACAAGCACGACATCCTGCCGCTCGAACCGATCATGGCGAGCCTGCAGCAGCCCAATTTCCTGCTGAAGACCATGCCGCATGTCGACGGCACGCCCCGCATCTGCGAACTGGTCGAATATCATCTGGAGGATATCGTGCTGAAGGGCGCCTGGGGCGGCCCGGCCAGCCTGCAGCTGTTCGACCATGTCCGCGCCGACGTCAGCCGGCTGCCGGTGCGCGAAGTGCTGTCCGCCGTGCATTTCGTGACGGATGTAACCCTGGGCCTGGGCACGGTGGTCCACGATTATCTCGCCTGAACGGCGCCTGGCGGATCATGGCCACCGCCCGGTTGCTTCGCCCGATGAGACGACGCATGGAGATTTCAAATCCGCCAGGCCCCGCGGGAAGGTTGCCGGGTGATGTGGTAGAAGATGAGGCAGGCGAGACAGCCGCATAGCGGTCCGCCGAACATGGCGATCAACATCTCGATGGCCTTCGGCATGCCGGCACGATCGTCCGCGCCATGGCCTGACGCTGGCAGTCATAGGCAATGCCGATCTTATTCCGGCGATTGCCGTCATCGTCCCGAGCGGCCATAGCGCTGCTCATGGATCACACTGTAAAAGATATGTTGCTCAAAGCCGTGACGCGCCTGCCCGACTGGGTCAGGCACGATCTTGCCGCCAGGGACAGCGGCGTTCGCCTGCGGGCAGAGGAAACGCTGGTGGCGATGATCGCCAATGCATTGGACGAGGGCACCGGCGAAGCGCCACGCGATTGACGCGGAAACGGCCCATGATCGGGAACGGTGCCCTTATGAGGAATCTCCCGTCCCTTCCCCCGGCGCGATCCGTCTGGCCGATCGCAGCGACGTTGGCGGTGCTGGCCGCCAGCGCTTCGGCCGCTGTCGACAAGGGCAGCGCGGCGGGCAAGCGGATATCCGTCAGCTGCGCGGCGGGGCGCGGCTTCGCAATCCAGCTGGACGACCGCCAGGCCATCGCGTTCGTGGATGGCCGACCGGTGCGATTGACGCGGCGGCCTTCGTCGCTGGGAATGCAATATCGCTCCGGGGACGCCGCGCTGATCATCGACGGGGATTTTGTCGCCTTCGTGCTGAAGGACGATCTGGCCTATGAGGACTGTCGCCTCGTGCCGCGGCAATGATCGGCGGATCGGCCTTTGGCCAGACCAGTGCCTGCCTTCCGCCTCGCTGGGCGCGGCGCCCTGCCCGGCGATGCCGGTGAAGCAGGGCCGCCCCTGTGAAGCCGGTCTTCTGCGGCTTTTGCCTATATGGGCGGGACGATGCCAGGGGCGATTTCCACGCGGACACCCATCTTGGCTCTGGACGCGCCCTGCCCGCGCTGGCTATCGGGCCGCGATGAGTATCATCGCCACCATCATGAACACCGCCACCGGCCAGCCCATCCAGAAGATGACATTCGGCCGGATGCCCAAGCCCTGGGCGACCTTCAACCTTGAAACCGGCGAACGGGTGACTGCCAGCCGCGTCCATGTCGGCAAGCCCGAACCGGGGAAATTCGCAGCGCCGGTGGAAGTGTGGGTCACGCTCAAGCCGAAGGATTGAGCGATCCGCCGGGTGCGCCTCCGGCCCGGACAGGCGCACCTCAAGGCCAGGGAAGATCGACGGGCAGTCCACGCACCGGCCGCCACGGAAGGCGGGACGGCTTCTAAAGCTGTCAGGACCGGTGGAGATGCTGGAGCGGGTAGCGGGGATCGAACCCGCATCACAAGCTTGGAAGGCTAGTGCTCTACCATTGAGCTATACCCGCAATCCCTGCGGAAATCAGTCACCTGGCAGAACGGCCTGAGGGGCGAGCCGCAGGCTGTTTCATGGTGCTGGTTCCGATGCGGTCCGCCAATGCCATTACAACGGCCGCTTCGTCAACATATGTTCTGCGATCCTGCGCCGACCATGCGCTCCTCTGTCGCGCAACCGGGCGATGACGCGCAGCCTGTCCGATGCCGGCTGGATCGAGCATGCGGCCGCCACGGCGACGGCCCGGGTTCCGCCCCTCCTGTCATCCCGGCGCGACCGCGACCGTCATGAACACAGGTTCGGGCGCGAAATCGCGCGTGGCGCATGTGAACCTGGCCTTGCCGTCCCCATCCGTTCCGTTCGGGAGAAAGCCCAGGCGGGGATAGAAATCCGCCACCATCGCATTGCGATCCGTCGGGATGTAGACGCCGCAGACATGATCGACGCCGGCGTGCCGGGCCGCCTCGAAGAGACTGTTCATGATGGCCTGCTCGACCCCGCGCTCCAGCACGCGGCAGGATTGCAGCCAGCTGTCGATCTGCCAGCAGGGGTCATCCTTCCGCACGATGACGACGCCGATCATGCCATGCTGGGCAAAGCGGTCTTCCAGCCGCACCTGCCACCCCATCAGCCCGCGATCGGCCTGGATCGCCTTCACCTCCTCCTCATTATAGCGGCGGGTGGTCAGGTTGAACTGGTTGGACTTGTTGATAAGCTGCGTGATCCGCGCGCGCCCGACATCATCGAAGGGAGCGATCGTCATCCGCATGTCCAGCGACTTCAGATAGTCTTCGTAATTGCCGATGCGCGCGCGCACCTCCGCGGCGGCGGCGCGGCCGCCATAGCTGTCCGCCCGCGCCATATCCTCCGCATTCAGGGGGCCATGGCTGAACACCCCCGATCGGGCGACGCGGTCGATGAAGAAAGACGGGTCCTCGCCGATCTCGATCGTGGAGACCAGCGGCAATGCCTGGCGCACGCGGGCCCGCTCGGCGGGATTGTCATCGACAAAGGCAAGCGATTCCAGCCCCAGGCACAGCGTTTGCGCAATGGAGCGGATGTTCGTCGCCTTGTCCTGCCAATTGGCCTGGAACAGCGCGACATGATGCTCCTTCAGCAGCATGTCGGGATGGTTGCGAAAGGGCTCGCGCGCGATGGCATCCTCATTCTTCGAGCAGACGGCCAGAACCACGCCCCGTTCGCGCAACTGGAGCACGAAGCGCTGGAAAGCGACAAAGGCTTCGCCCTCCGCCGAATTCTGGCCGATGCGGATGCCGGACAGGCCGTCATCGCCGATCACGCCGCCCCAGAGCGTATTATCGAGATCGAGCACCAGGGCGCGCGCGGCCTTGCCCTTCAGGGCGGCAAGCAGGGCCGAGAGCGAATCCGCCGCCAGCGGACAGGCACTGAGGCTGAACGGGATCTTCGCCGCATGATAGAGCGCGGGATCGAACCACTGGTCGAGGCCCATGCGGCCGGCCAGCGCGGCCTGATCCCAGATCAGCCAGCGTCCGCGCGCCGCGCCGTCGGCGATCAGCAGGTTGAGCCGGTGCCGGAACCGCGCGCTGGAGCCCGGCGTGGCAAGATCGCCCGCCCCGATCTGCGTCGTGGGCGGCAGCGTGGCGAAGATGGCGGGACACCCGGTCTTGTCCCCGGCCGCCTGTGCCAGCGCCGCAAGCAATGTTTCGGCATCGGCCAGCGCCCCGTCCTCCGCCGCGAGGTCCAGCAGCGGCCGCGCGCCGGCAAAGGCGCTTTCGTCCAGGACCACCAGCAGCGCGTCCAGCGCTCCGAAGACGTTGGCGGACGAGAAGGCAAAGCTAGCGATCGCGTCATAAGGCGCTTCCGGCGCGGAGATGAGGAGGCCGCGCGCCAATCCCGCCGCGCCGAGCGGCGCGGGGAGATAGCTCAGCGTCCGGCTGCCGAGCAGGCCCAGCCGGACACGCGTGAAACCGTCGGCACCGGCCCGGCCGGCCCTGTCGAGCGCCTTTGCCAGCCGTTCGGCTCGCAACTGCTCGCGCACGCCCAGTTGCTGGTTCGCCAGCGCGCGGGCCGCGACAGGATCGATGGCGCCACCGCCCATGACCGTCGTTTCCAGGACGCTGCATTGCGCGGCCCAATCGGCATCCAGCGGCGCGCGCCATGGAAAGGGAGAGGCCACCCCGGCCATGTCAGCCGCTCTGCCTGACGGTGGCATCGACCAGATCGCCGAGATTTTTGAACCCCTGCATTTCCGACGTGCTGAACCGCACGCCCAGCTCCATTTCGATCATCACCATCAACCGCACATGCGAAAGGCTGTCCCATTGAGGCACCTCGCGGGCGGTCGTCTCCAGCGTGACCGGCCCTTCATATTCGTCGAACAGGTCCCGCATGATGTCGGTAATCCTGGAGAGCATTTCATCCTGCCTGATCATGAGGCCGACTCCCTGTCATAATGGCTTCCCGGTTCAGATGTCCGGAAGGCTCCTGGTGCCCAGACTGGCGAGATGGCTGTTGCGGACCCGGTAATGCTGCACCGCCGTCCGGATCTCCCGCACATAATTGTCGACGCTGGCGGCAGTGAGCTGGTCCTTGCCCGTGACGATCCCGGCGACGAAGCGGCGCAGGATGACGGGGTTGTAGACATGGCCGGGATCGCGGAAATTGGCGAGGTCGCCGGCGATCTCCGGGTTGCCGTCCAGCGCGAAGACGCGGATGCCGGGAAGATGCGCCACCGCCAGCACCAGGCAGCGACGCGCGATCATCTGCTCGTCCAGCATGGTCGGCCCGATATCCGTCTGGCGCGCGTAATAATCCGCATAGGAGATGACGGGCATGAGGATATCCACCTTCACCCCCCGCGCCGAGAAGGCGCGCAGATTGGGCAGCAGCTGTTCGTGGATGGCGCCGAAGCTGGCGCAGGTCTTGCCGCTCGACGCGCCGATGGTGGCGCGACGCTGGTCGATCAGCCGCTGGAGCCTGGCCATCTGCGACGGGCGCTGGAAGCGGCGATACTGGTCGCGGACATAGCGGGCATAATTGCGGTCGTCCGGATTATTGTAGCTGAGGTCGCCGCTCAGCAGGTCGATGGCATCGTCGATCGCCTCCAGATTCACCATCCGCATGTCGTTCATATGATGGTTGTCGTAGAGGAAGGTCGGGAAATTCCTGTTCGCGACGGTCGGGCCGCGAATATACATCCAGTCGAACGTCAGGATGACGCGGCGGACGTGCGGGTTCTTCTTCAGCCGGTCGAGGATCATGTCGCGATCCTTGGGGCGCGGGCCGCCATAGCTCAGATTATAGACGACAGCCTGCGGCCCCAGCAGCGCGCGCATATAGGAAGGCGAATACATGGCGGTGACGGAGCTGCCGACGAGGAAGGTGTTGATCTTCGGATTCTTGGTGGCGACGTCGATCCATTCGACCACCTCGTCCCGCGGCGTGTCGCTCAGTTCGAGGGGTGGCCGCTTGCCCCAGCGATAGATGTCATAGGGATCGGCGGCCACCACAAGCGTGACCAGCAGCAGATAGACCGAACCGATAAAGGCAAAGGCCAGCAACATCGGCAGGGCCGCCCGCGCCCGAACGGTTTGCAGGGACGGCCTGGCTGGCCCCGGCGGTGGCGTCACGCTGTCTCCCGTCTCCACCATGTCAAAATCCCTGATAGAGGAAGGGGGGCTGGCGGGAGACATAATAGAGGGACGAGAAGACGAGCACCGTCACCAGCCCCGCCTGCCCCCAGCCGGGCCGCCAGCGTCCACGCAGGAAGGCCAGGCCATAGCTTTGATTGTCATAGGTCATGATCGCCGGGCGATAGCGGCGCATCAGCTCGACGCTGTTGGGGCAGGCGTAGATGATGAAGAAGGCCGCGGCCAGGATCAGCACCGGCTGCTGCATGTCGAATGCCGAGGGGGTTTCGGGCGAGGCGCCGAACATCTGCGCATAGAGATGGAAGGCGCCGCCGACGCTTTCGGAGCGGAACATGGCCAGGCTGAGGCAGAGCGGCAGGAAGAAGATGAGACGCTCCACCATGGCGCGGAGCGCCGGCGCCATGGCCGTTCGTCTTGCCTTGTACCATTTCGACGCGCGCACTTCGGTTTCCAGCGCATACCAGAAGCCGTGCATCAGCCCGAAGACGGCGAACGTCCACAGCGCCCCGTGCCACAACCCGATGATCTGGAAGTTGATCAGCATCGGCAGCCACAGGCTGAGGAGATGGAAGGGGATCGGGCCGAGCCTGCGGACCATGGCATAGCGCGTGCCCGCGACGGACAGGGGGGTATAGAGGAAGCGGGCGATGACGCGCGTCAGCGTCATGTGCCAGCGACGATAATAGTCGATGATGCCGGTTGCCTTGAAGGGCGAGAAGAAGTTGATCGGATAGCGCAGCCCGAACATGCGGGCGAGCCCCAGCGCCATGTCGGAATAGCCCGAAAAGTCGAAATACAGCTGCGCCATATAGGCGAGCGCGCCGATCCATGCCTGCACGGGCAGGATGGGCGCGCCCGCGCCGGCGCTGGTGAAGACGATATCGACCGTGGGCGCCAGATTGTCGGCGATCACGACCTTCTTGAACATCCCGATCGAGATATAGCTCAGGCCGACGGCAAGGTTGATCGGATCGAATTGCAGGAATTTGCGGGACTTCACCTGGGGATGGAATTCGCTGAGATAGGTGATCGGGCCGATGATGAGCTGGGGAAAGAAGGCGACGAACGCACCGTAGCGGCAGAATGCGGCCAGCCCTTTCCGAAGGGAACCGAGATTGCCCAGGAACTCGGTGACATTCTTCTCGCGGGCATAGGCATCCGCCAGGAACGCCGCCTGATGGAAGGTGTAGAAGGAAATGCCCGCAGGGATCGCCAGCCCGGCAATGTCGACCAGCAGGCCGCTGCCCGGCCCCAGCAGGAGGGTGACGATCTTGTACTTGAAATAACACAGCGTCGCGCCGTTGTAGAACTGGCCGAGCAGATAGATCCGCCGGCGCTGCCTGTTGCCCGTTTCCATCCGCGTGATGACGAGCGCGACCGAAAAATTCACGATCAACGCCAGGATCAGCAGCACCGTCGAGAACCAGCTGTGCGGGATGTAGAAAATCACGGAGGACAGGAACAGGATGATCAATGCCGGCGTGCGGCCATAGATCAGCAGGGCCGTATAGAAAGCGACCAGCGTGACCGGCAGGAAGACGAACAGGAACAGGGGATCTGTGAAGATCACGGCCGCCTCGCTCGCGCGTCCATAGGATGACCAGCATGTTGCAGCTGGCATAAGACAAAGGGCATGCCACCTCCCGGCCCGATCGTTTCGGCTGCAGCCGGCATTCCGGCCGTTCAACCCGTTATGGCTTAGGTTATCGGCTTCGTACCGGGCGAGGAATAGGCGCATAAGGATAGCCGCTGGGCGTTCCGGTCTATCCTATTGGGGTATCGGGCGCTGAGAGATCGTTTGGGAAAGCCGGAAGAGCGCAACGGCTTTCCGATTCGTCGATGCCTGTCCCGAGCCGATCGAGGTGCGTCCGTTCCGCTGGCCTCCGCCCGGGCCGGTGGAGGCCATTGCCGCGTTCCAGCCGTCCGGCAGCGATACCGTCACGCGACCGGCGCGAATGGATCATGGCATCGCGATCTGCGCGTCGGGCATGCATTGTCTGGCGCAGAAACCGGCCATGCCCTCATGGAGGGCGCCGACCAGCGTCAACGCCGCGGCATAGTCCCTGGCAGCATGGAAGCGCTCGAACTCATAGAGCGCCGACACATAATGCGCCTGTGCGGCGGTCATCCGGGACAACGTCCCCCGCGCCCGGCTGGCGCCTGCCAACGCGGCCTCGAGTTGCGTCAGGGACTCGGCCGTCACCGGCCAGCCGGCGCCGACCGGTTCCCAACGCCAGCGGCTCCAGTTGCACATGACCGCGCCCTTGTCTCCGCCGCTCGCCATCCTCCTTCGACCGAGCATGGGCAGGACCAGCTGTCGCGGCAGCCGACCCAGCATGTTCAGGATATCGGGCCAGCGACCCTCCATCTCCTGGCAGCGCCCGGCCCCCGGACGCGACGAGGAGAAGAGTTGAAGATGGCGCCAGTCCACGGCTTGGAGACGCTGGGACAAATGCGGCCTGCCCCGATCGTAACGCGCGACGACGGTTTCGGGGAGGTCGCAGGCGAGCAGTTGCGCCCGCAGCCCCCGCATCGAGGCGGCGCGATCGCGGGCGGACATCCACTGCATGGCCGCATTCCAGCCGAATATCAGGCAGGAATGCCCCGCCACGCCCTGCGCGCCCAGAAATGGCGGGGCCGGCCAGGAGGCGGAGGCGACCTGCAATATCTCCCTTTCATGCGCGGCAAGATCCTGCTGCGATTGATGGAAGAGCTTGAGCAGGAATGACTGCGCCTGCGTGCCGACCAGCCCCGTCGCCGTGATATAGACGACCCTGCCATTCTCGACGGGATGGCAATGCACGTCGAACGCGTCGCAGAGGGAGGCATGATATTGCCTGAGCAGCGCGTCGATCCAGTGCTTGCGCTGGTCCGCCGCCAGCAAGGCATGGAAATCGCCATCGACCCGCGCCCTGGGGTGCCATGGCGTCCGGGCGTCGAACAACGCGCTGACCTTCGCCTTCTGATGGTTGAGCAGCAGAAGATCCCGATAGGCCGCGGCAACGAACAGCAGGGCCTGCCTGACCAGCAGGACGGAGATGAACGCCGTCGTCAGCCCCGGGAGATTGCCCTGCCAATAATCGTTGATGGCCCAGCCCACCATGTAAAGGAAGCCGCCGCCCCACCATGTCTTCACGACCAGATCGGTCGGCAACCGGTATTTCGACAAGGATCGGCTGGCGCGCCAGCAATAGGCCGCCGCCATTCCCGCGCAGAGATAGATCACGAACCCGAGCAGCAGCGAGGGATAGGCCCATGCAAGCCAGCACAGGATCATCGCGCAGCATATCGCCACGGCCAGCAGCCGCAGCAGGCGGCGATAATAGCGCGCGGCCTGCTCGCGATGCCTGTCGAACAGCCCGATTTTCTGATTCCGGCTGAGAACCGTCTCGACAGCACGGTCACAGATGTGACGGACGCCGATTTCCGAAATGATATGGAGCAGGAAGAACCCCAACGCACCGGCGCTCAGGATGGGGACAAGCTCTCTCGCATCATATTTCAACAGGAAGGCGGGCAATGTCCTTGGGATTCTGTTCGCGCCGACGATGATCAGTATCTTCCACGGCAGCAGCAGCGCGACGACCAGGGTGATCTGCGACGCCACATAAAGGAGCACATAGGCGATCACATATCGCAGCGTGGCTGAAAATATCGGGCCATAGACGGCCAGCACGCCGCCCAACCGGTGCTGGGTGCCGCCATCCGTCGCCTGGCGGCGGCCCTGGCGCGTTGGAACGCTCATGCGCCTCCCCTGGCGCAGCGGGCAGCCATCGCCAGCCCGATCGAATCCTTGAGGTCGTGATAGTCCGGCGCGAGGGCCGCATGGTCGATCAGGCGGACCCGGTGCCCTTGCCGGCGCAGGGCATCCGCAAATTTCTTCTGCAGGGGAAAGGGCGTGACGCGATCCTTTTCATTGCCGATCACCAGCACCATCCGTGCAGGGTCCCGCACGATGCCTTCCACATGATCCAGCGGATCATAGGGGGATGGCAGGCCCGTCAGGTCCAGCCCCGGCTGCACCGCCCGCCCCTCCTCCTCGCTCACGATCCGGGCGCGTTCGAGCAGGGAAAACGCACCGGACGTCAGCACCGCGCAGACAATATCCCTGCGCCCCATGGTCAGCAGCGCGGCGGCGGCGGTGGCCCCGCCGCTGTGGCCGAGCAGGACGAACCACCCGATACGATAGCGCGCGCGGATTTCGTCCAGAGCCGCGTTCAAGGCCAGAAACTCGCTCGGCTGCCGGCGCCGGAAATGGTTTCCGCTGGAACCATAGGTTCCCGGCCGCGCGACCACGAGGACGGGCAGGCCGACGCGCTGCGCGGTCCGCTCGGCAATCGCCTCCTGCTCGCGCGCCGTATTTCCGTGGATATCTTCCGGCCGGCGACCGATCAGGCCGCTGCGATCCCCGTGGAAGATGACGATCGCGACCGGCGCGCGTTCCACATCGCCCCCAGAGAAATAGCGGATGCAGTCCTGGCCCCGCGCATAGTCCACCCACACGGCGTCCGACGATAGCGGGCAGTTCTGCTTGTCGGCCCGCGCGTTCCACAGCAGCGGCCTGGCCTTGTCCTCCGCCGGCCCTGCCGCGCCGCAGACCAGCAGCAGCAGCGACGCGATGAGGCGCGATGCCCCCCGGCCACTCCCCGGGAAGCTGGATGAGGGCGCGCACCCTTTCCCGGAGCCGTCGCGGCGCGTCATGCGCGCAGGATCTCGAAACCCTCGGGAACATCGCCCGCGAACACCGATGTCAGAGCCTGGCTCACCGGCATCGTCCGCGACCCGGCGGTGCAGGCCCTGACCATGTCGTCGACCGCATTGGCCGGCCCGGAGACGATCACCTCCACCCCGGTTTCCGACCGCGCGCAGACCGTTCCGCTGAGCGCGCGCAGATGCGCGTGGCGCCAGATGCGTTGCATCAGCGCCTCCACATCGCCTTTGGCCACAGCGAAGATCTTCACGGATTTCCGCTTCCCGCGCCGCGCCGTGGCCGTTCCGGGAAACAGCGCCTCGACAAGAGCGCCGGCGGTATCGCGAGGGGTGCCTTCGGTGACGAAATGGTGCAGGCCCATGTCGGGATTGGCGTTCACCTCGATCACCACCCACCGCTGGTCGTCGGGCGATCTGGCGATGTCCTCGGCGATCAGGTCGAAGCCGATGTGCAGCGGGTCGAAGACGGCCTTGCGCGTCCGGACGGCAATGTCCGTCCACCCCGGATGGACATGCTCCGACACGTCCAGGCTTTCCCCGCCCGAACCGATATTCGCGACGCTGTGCAGCTGGAGATACTGCCCGGCCGCAAGCACGGTGCCACCGTCCATGTTCCGTTCCGCAAGGTTGCGGACCATCATCGGCGTCAGCTTGATCGGCTTCGAGCCGTCGTGCGGACTGTGTCTGCGCTTCTCGTTCTTGATCGCGATCAGCGCGTCGACAGTATGCACGCCATCGCCGACCAGATGGGCCGGGATACGCTGGGTGGCGGCCCGGATGGCGTTGCCGATCACCAGCACCCGATAGTCCCGGCCGCCATGATGGTCCTCGACCATGATGGTCGGTGAACCGGTGGCCGCCGCCTCCCGCCATGCCTGGTCGAAATGCGCGAAGGATGAGATTTCGGTGGCGACGCCGGCCCCTCCGGAGCCGGTCATCGGCTTGATGACGACCGGCGCCTCCAGCGACTGCGCGAAGGCCCAGGCGTCCGCCATGGCATCGGCCTGGAACATAGCCCCTCGCGGGGTTCTGACCCCCGCTTCCCGAAGCAGGTTCTTCGTCCATTCCTTGTTGTTGGAAGCGGCACGGGACACTGCCCGGGTTCGATCCGACATGCCCTGGAAGAAAGCCGCATGCATCTTGTGATCGGAAAGGATGGTCACGTCCTGGCTCAGGATGTCGACCCGCAGGTTTCGCGCATATGCCGCCTGGCGGATCAGGCGCATCTGGGTCGAGTAATCGCGCCTGAAGGAATCGCCCCCGCATGCGGCATGATAGGGTGCGGCCGGAATGACGGCCGGTATCCGACCTTCCGTGCTGTCCCGTTCCGCCGCCCGTGCCTTGCGGTAGCCACAGTCCAGCAGCGCGCGGGGCAGATCGGATGCCGGCGGCCCGAAGGCGGCGAAACAGGGCGTGGCAATCGCCGGATTGGAATTGATCTCGATGATGCAGATATTGCCGTCGCTGTCCGCGTCCGCCGCAAAATCCTTCACCAGGATATCGAGACCGAGCAATATCGCGCCGGGGACCGCTCTTGCCGCCTTCTCCGCCAAGGCGACGATCGAGGGGTGCAATCGATCGATGACGCTGACGCTCTCGCCGCCCATCGCGACATTGGACACCGTGGAGAGACGCACGCGTTCGCCCTTCGAGGGGATGTCCGATATCGCCCTGCCGTCAAGTTCGAGCTGATCGAAGCTCTTGACCGGGTAGAGCTTCAACAGCGGGTTTTCCCGGCGCGCCGCGTTCTTCCGGGCAACCAGGTCCCCGATCGTGCGCACCCCGTCGCCGATGACATGGGCCGGAACGCGGCAGATGGCAGCGGCCAGCCTGCCGCCGATCGTGATGATCCTGACCTCGTCGCCCGCAACGAAATCTTCAACGATCACGCGCGCGCCAAGGGCAGCAGCCTTTTGCCATGCCGACGCGAAGGTGGGCTCGTCCATGACCCCGGCCGTCACCCCATGGCCGCCGGCGCCGGCCGCCGGCTTCACGACCTGCGCCACGGTGCGCGTGCGGAAATAGGCCAGCGCCCTGCCCTGGTCGGTAAAGACCCGCCCGGCGGGCACCGCAAGCCCGTTCCGGGCCAGCAGTGCCTTGGTCACGACCTTGTTCAGGGTGATGCGGCTCGCGCTGACGGAGATATCGGGCGCATTCTGCTGGAAGATGATGTCGCGGTTGCGCCTGGACACGCGATAGGCCAGCGTCCTCACCGGTTCGACCGCAAAGCCCTGTGCGCGAGCAACATCGCCGATCAGATGCCGCGCGATATCGCCCCGGCGCCCGTGATAGTCGGACGCGGAGAAATCATTGGCGCCGCCCGCGACGATCGCGTCGATGATCCGGGCGTTGGTGCGCTCGCCAAAGGAAGGCCTTGTCCTTGCCGCCTGTCCCTGCGCGCGTGCGGCAGCGTGGTTCGCGCCGTCTCCGATCCGTCCCCCTCCCACGGCCCTTGCCGCCTGCCGGCCCGTCAGCCCGTGGAGTTCCTCGGCGATATTGATCCTGGGCGGACGATAGTCTTCGATCTCCCCCCGTGCGACGCGCCGCTCCAGCGCATCGAGGAAGCCGTGGATATCGGTCACGTCCAGCCCCGCCAGATCGCGCACATGATATCGCCACCACGCCACGTCGAGGATGCGCGCGATCGTGGCCTGGTCGAAACGATATCGGATCACCTTCGCCGGAGCGCCGCCGACGATGGCGAAGGGCGGCACATCCTTGACGACCAGCGCGCCGGCGGCAACGACCGCGCCATGGCCGATGGTGATCCCCCGCCGGATCAACGCCGCATTGCCGATCCAGACGTCGTTCCCGACGATCAGGGGGCCGCGATCGGTCTCCTCGAAGGGGGAAACCTGGCTCGATATCTTGAGACGCCGCTCCATCCATCCGGTATAATAATCCCGGCAGGCGAAGGGGTGCGTGCTGATGCGGTCCAGCGGATGCTCATTGCCGATCAGCCGCGAATAGGGTGCGATGCTGCAATATCGCCCGACATCGGCGCCCCCGCCAAAGGCCGAATGCATGTAGGAAAACGCCCCGCAATTGCTGAAGCCCTTTCGACCCGACATGGACGAGAACGGCTCGACCATGATGGGCGACCTGAGCGTCACCACATCGCCTTCCCTGTATATACCCCTCGTCTTGAAAGGGTGGAGAAGATAGATGCTCTTCTTCACGAAGAAGTCCTCTATCGCCTTGCTCCATGCGAATGCATATGGATATGTCACAGCTTCTTCGCTCATGCCTGTCGTTCCATATCATTCAACCGGAGCGGCAGCGCCCGCGGGCGCTTCCGAAAGCGCGGTCAGCAGCCGGCAGACCTCCCCGAAATCGGAATCCCGGCGCGATCCCTTCAGGAGGACGAGATCGCCGGCCCGCAATTCGTCGTGGAGATAGGCGGCAAGCGCGGCGGCAGACGAGAAATGGGGGCCAAGCACATGCTCGGGCAGGACCGCTCGCAAGGAATGCATTTCCTCGCCATGCGTCACGACGCTGTCGGGCGATGCCGCCAGCAAAGGCGCCGCCAGGCTTTCATGCAGCGCCCGGCTGAGGTCGCCCAGATGGACGATCCTGCCCAGCACCGCGATCCTGCGCCCCTCGCCGGCGGCCGGCATGTTGGCGAACACGGCGATCGCATTCAGCATCGAGCTGACCGTCGCGTTCCAGCTGTCGTCGATGATGTCGGCCGTGCCTTGCGGGCGAACCGGAAGCGTCAGGCGCCGGAGGCGGCCTTCCTCCGGCGCGATGCCCGTCAGCGCATGGGTGCCGGCTTCGAGGTCGCGCCCCATGGCATAGAGCACGCTCATCGCGGCGAGGGCGTTGTTGGCCATGCCCGGTCCGGGGAGCGGGACGTCGAACGCGATCGTTGTACCCTCCGGCGTCCCGATGCGGATTCGGCTCCCATGCGCGCCATAGGTCCGCTCAAGGATGCGCAGGGTCGCGCGATCGCTCTCGCCGAATGTGACGACCCTTTTGGCATGAGCCTGCGCCGCGGCCATCACCATCTCGAAATGGGCAAGATGCTCACCGACGATGGCGATGGCGGCGCCGGTCAGACCGTCGAAAATCCGTGATTTCCATTTTGCCGTATCCTCGACCGATGCGCCTCGCCTGTCGGTCTGCGACAGGCCGATCTCGGTGATCAGCGCGATCGTCGGCCGCAACAGCCGCGTGATCGGCCCGCGCTTCATCCACAGGGCGCTTTGCGCGACCTCGATGATCGCAGCCTCATGATCGGGCGACAGATTGGCCATCACCGCGGGCGCGCCGACGCGCGAATTATAATTGCCGAAGCTCGCGAGCGCGGGGGTCTTGCCGCCCAGCAGGTGGCGCAACATACCGACGGTGGTCGATTTCCCGGCCGTGCCCGTGACCGCGACCACCTCATGATCGAAGCGCTGGCGCGCGGCGAGCCCGAGTTCGATGAGCGCGCGCACCGGATCGTCCACCTGCAGCACGGGGAAATCCTTGGGCAACCCGGCCACCGGCTTCGCCACGATCGCGCCGGCGAGCAGGCCGGCGCGGCGCTTGAGCGATCCGTGCGTGTCCCAGCGCCTGCCCGGCGTGCTGTACTGTTCATGCAGCGCAAGCGTGTCATAGTCGGATGCGACATAGAGAATGGGGCCCTCCACCAGCTCGACATGGGCGAAGCCGCGGATCACCGAGCGCACATGCCATCCCGGCGGCGGGCGCACCAGCCAGGTCCCGCCGGTCACGGCCGCCAGCTGATCGGCAGTCCAGGTTTCGCCCGGCACGCCGTGGCGGACGATATCGGGGAATTGGGTGCGATAGGAGCGTGCCGCCGCGCCGGCACCGGGCAATGCCGCCTTTGGCAGCGCAAGCGTGACGATATGCGGCAGCGCCACCGGCGACACCGCATATGCCTCCGAAACGATGCCGACGGTCAGCTGGAGGTCGACATTCACCCAGTCCTTCAGATAGGGCGGACGCAGGCCATAATAGTCGCGATAGACCTGTCCCGGTTTCCAGCGGGTCGTCGGCAGCAGCCAGTCGCACGGATCATGGTCCATCCCGGCGCCCCATGGTTTCATCGAGGTGGGCGCGACCGGCACGCCGCGGATATCGAGCCGGATGTCCTCATCGACGGCGGCATCCGCCCGCCAGAAGGTTTCGACCCACAACATGCGCCGGCGCCTGATGCTGCCCGGCTTCACGCGCACGCCGAGCAGCGTCAGGGGGCCGAGCCGGACGGGCGCGATACGCGCGTCGTCCGGCACCTCGTCCGCCAGCCATCGCCCGTCCACATCGGCCACGCCGCCCGCAATATCCTCCGGCCGCAGCGGCGTGGCGTGCATGACCGGCATCGCGGGCACCCGCCCGGCCGGCCGCGGCGGCGGCGAGAGGCCGATCGTCCCGGCGCCGCTGGCTGTCAGGGCAAGTCCGGTTCCCATGTTTCGGCACAGCGCGGCGAAGCGGCGCGTGGCGGCGGCCGCATCCACGCCTTCGCGCTGCCGGCTGTGACCGAACCCGCCGCCGATCGGCGTGAACGTCACCCGCTCGACCCCGTTTGCGCTGAGTTCCAGCGAAAACAGTCCGCTATCGCTCAACGTGCCGCGCATGGAATCGAACAACAGGTCGCCGGCATCATGGATGATGGGCCTGCCCCGATGGAGTTCGATGCCCTGCAGCACATGGGCCGACGAGCCGAGAACGCCATCCGCGCCGGCGTCGATCAACGCCCGGCCCACCGCCACCTCGTCGGCATCGGGCGCGGCCGCCAGATTCTCGCCCCAATGCACCGCAACCAGCACGACCTGCGCCCTGGCGCGGGCCGCCGCGATGCGGGGCGCAAGCATCTCCCGCCACAGGGCGGGGTCGTTCAGCGGCAGATGGGCGGACCCCGGCCGGTCGGCGGTTGCGGCGAATCCGGGCTGGGTGGCGTCCAGGGCGAAGATCGCCACGTTCAGATCCCCGGCCCGCCTGATGACAGGCGTGAGGGCGGCCTCCAGGTCTTTTCCGCTGCCGGTGTGGCCGATGCCCGCGGCATCCAGCCAGCGCCCCTGTTCGAGCAGCGCTTCGGGCCCATAATCCCCGCTATGGTTGTTCGCCGTGACCACCACGTCGATGCCGGCCTGCGCCAGCACGCGCAGCATCTCCGGGCGGGCGCGGTAATAATAGGGGCCCTCCTCCCCCTTGCGCACGCCCTGCTCGCCGCCTGTCGCGACGACGCATTCCAGATTGACGATGCGCAGATCGGCGGCCCGAAGCGCCGGAACGCGCAGGATATTCTCCACGCCCAGCCGGGCGGTGCGATAATGCTGCCTGCGGCCGAGATTGACGTCGCCGCCCCATGCCACGACGGGGCCATCGGCAACCGGATCGGGCACCAGTGCGGCCTCATCGACCCCGCGCTGCACCAGAAATTTCCAATAGGCCACATAGCCCGACAGATAATGCTCGACATCGTCGATGCGCACGCGGAAGCCGTGATGGCGGATGAAGAAGCTGCCCAGGATGTCGCCGGGCTTTTCGAAATACATCGCCAGCTCCGGCCAGAAATGGCCGTTCAGCATGTGATGGGCGCGCTTGTGCAGCGCATGGTGGAATTTGTCCAGGTCGACGCCGGCCAGCAGCGCGTCGCGATCGGGGTGGTCCTGCAGCCGGCCGATCATCTGCTCGGCCGCCATCATCAATTCCAGCAGGGTCGGGAACGTGGTGATCCGTTCGATCACGAAATCCAGATAGGTCGCGAAATTGCGGATGCCGAATTCGAAATAGGCGCGCTCCGGCCGATGGCGGGTCAGTTCGTTGACGCAATAGCTCAGCCAGTGATCATGGGCGTTCCAGTGCTTCTGCCGGATGAAATGCCCGAACGCCCGCTCCACCGCCGCGATCCAGCGCGGATCGCCGGTGAGGTCGAAGAGGCGCATCAGGCCAAAGGCCGCCTCGCCATCATAATAGATGATCCGGAACGCGTCCTTCACCGCAAGCGACGGGTGATGCAGCACATGGACGAAGGCACCGCTCTCCTCGTCCTGCATCGAGAGGATGCCGGTCGCCAGTTCCTCAAGCAGCGGCAGATATTGGCGGTCGCCGGTCAGCTCGGTATATTTGACGAGCGCCAGCAGGCAGACGGCGTTGCCGCCCAGCTTGATCTCGTCCCGCTCGTCGACCAGGAAGGCGGCGCGCACGCCCGAGGCCAGCGCCGTCCGCACGATCAGGCTTTGCGTCAGATAGGTCAGCCCCCGGTCGATCGCGGCCTTGACCTGCGGGTCGCCGGTCACGTCCCAGGCTTCGATCAGGGCATAGAGCGAACTGGCATGGCGCAGGCCGTTATAGGCGTCGATGGCACGGCCGAAACAGGGATGCCAGCCATAATGGAACCGGCCGTTCGCGCCGATCTGGCGCCCCAGATAGCGGCTGCTGTCATCGATCAGGCGATGCACGTCGTCCGCGCGCATCTCCGCGATGGCACGGCGGCCCGCATCGGGGCCCGGCCCATGGAGCCGATGGACCTGCGCCTCCCCGTCCGCCACGAAGAGGCCGCGCGAGGAGAAGAGCCAGACAGGCGCATCGTCCGCCAGGTCGACCTGGCCAAGGCCGTGCCGCAACCGGGCATAGCGGCGGACATTCTTCTCGTTGACGATGCAATGGTCGATCTTCGGGCCGCCATAAAGCATCGCATTGGCGTTGATCTCGGTTTCGAGGAAGCCGTGCCGGCACTCGGCGTCGAGCGCGATCCCAAGGCGGAAATAGTTGCGCTTGGTCCTGGCCAACAGCTCCCTGAGCATCCCCCAGGTCGTGGCCTCCATGGCATCGACATGATCGACCCGAAGCCAGCGGACATCCATCTGCCGGTTCCGGGCAAGATGGCGGACACGCTCGCCGCCGCGCCGCCAGGCTTCCGAAAGGCTCGCCCCCTGGACGGTGACGACGCTCGCCCTGCCCTGCCCGTCGCTGATCGAGAAGAACAGGATATGGGCGCGGCTGCGCCCTTCCAAAGCGACGGCTGTCTCCTTGAGCGATGGATAGAGGGACCGCAAAAGCCCGGTAAGCCTGTCTTCAGCCAAAGAATGCACCTCCCACAAATATCATCACAGTCACGGTCCTCCCCGCCGGAGACATCATCGTTCGCGCAGCGCTTCCCGCGCCCGGTTGAGCGGCTTGACGAGATATTGGAGAACCGTCTTGCTGCCGGTGTGGATATCGACCGTCGCGATCATGCCGGGGACGATCGGGAACCGCTTGCCCGCCTTGTTGACCAGGGCGTTGGAACTGGTCCGCACGAACACGCGATAATAATAGACGTCGGGCTTGGCTTCGTCCTGGATGGTGTCGGGCGAGATCGTCGCGACCTTGCCTTCCAGCCCGCCATAGATCGCATAGTCATAGGCCGTGATCTTGACGCTGGCCCGCTGGTCGGGATGGATGAAGGCGATGTCGCGCGGCGAAATGCGCGCCTCGACCAGAAGCTGGTCGTCCAGCGGGATGATCTCCATCAGCTTGCCGTTGGGCGGGATGACGCCGCCCACGGTCGACACCTCGATATTCTTGACGATCCCGCGCACGGGCGAGCGCAGCGTCAGGCGGGAGAGGGAATCCGCGCGGCCCTTGATGACGGAGGACAATGTGTCGACCTCCGCATTGGCCTTGGCGAGGTCTTCGCGGGCCTGCACCATATATTCCGATGTCAGGTCCGCCTTGCGCAATTCCAGCTCGGCGACCTTCTGGCGCAGGCGCAGCACCTCCACATTGCTGGCGGCCCCGACCGAGATCAGCGACTCTCCGATCGAAAGCTCGGCGCGAAGCTGCTTGAGGGATTCACGGACCCAGCCCAGCGACTGGTCCAGGCTGTCGCGACGGGATGCGTAGAGGCGCGTCTCGGACGCCTTGAGGTCCGGAAAACCGTCTAGCTCGGCGGGGAATGTAAGGGGGGTCTGATTCACCTCGGCGGTGAGGCGCGCCACGCTGGCCAGCGCGGCGCGATATTTCGCGGTGCTCTCCCCGACATTGGACTCGGTCATCGTAGGGTCGAGCCGCGCCAGGATCTGTCCGGGCTGGACGATGTCGTCCTGCCGCACCTCCATCCGGGTGAGGATTCCGCCCTCAAGCGACTGGATGACCTGTTCCCGCATGGTCGGCACCACCCGCCCCGTCCCCGTCGACACCTCATCCAGATCGGCGAAGAACGCCCACAGCAGCATCGCGGCGAAGAACGCCACGATGACGACGACGATGCGGGAGGAACGCACGAGCTTCACATCGTCGGTCTCGCCGAAAACCCAGCTTTCATCCTTCACGCCCGCTTTCAACCCGTTTGCCACGTCTGTCTTTCCCATCAGAATTGCTGTCGTCCGCGCACCCATCTCCCGCCCTCCGTCCGGGGCCCGCCCGTCAGCCCTCCTCTCCCCCGGAGGCGGGCCTGCCGCGCTGCTGAAGGGCGCCCAGCACCTCCGATTTGGCGCCGTCGCGGATGATCGTGCCGTTTTCGACCACGACCATGCGGTCGACCAGGTCGAGCACCCGCATGCGATGGGTGGCGACGATCACCGTGCGTTCGGCGCTCCAGGCCCGAAAACGCGCGATGAAATGCCGCTCCGTGGTCTCGTCCATCGACGCCGTGGGCTCGTCGAGCAGAACCACCGACGGTTGCCGGACGATCAGCCGCGCAAGCAGCAGGGCCTGCTTCTGCCCGCCCGACAAGCCATGCCCCCCTTCGAGCACGACATGGTCGAGGCCCCTTGGCAGCCGCTTGATGAGATCGTCGGCGCCTACCATCGCGAGCACGCCGAGCATCTCCTCTTCCGAGGCATGGGGCGCGCCCAGCAGGATATTGTCGCGCAATGTGCCGTGGAACAGCCGGGCATTCTGGGTCAGAAGGCCGATGTCGCGGCGCACGTCGGCGGGATCGATCTGCCGCAGCGCGATATCGTCCAGCAGCACCTCGCCGGAGGATGGCTCAAGCAAGCCCGACAGGGCCTGAAGCAATGTCGACTTGCCCGCCCCGTTCCGCCCCAGCACGGCGATCTTCTCCCCCGGCCTTATCCCCAGTTCACGCACCGCCAGCGCCACCGGAGAGGCGTCGTCCCCATAGCGGAACACCGCCGATTTGAACCGGTATGCGCCCGCGATCCTCGGCTTGTGAATCCGGCTTTCCCGCTCGGGATGGTCGACCGGCATGCGCATGATCTGATTGAGGCTCCGCATGGCGACCCGCGCCTGCTGGAAACGGCTCATGATCTGCGTGACATGCGCCAGCGGCGCCATCATGCGGGAGCCCAGCACGGACAGGCCGACCAGCGTGCCGGTGGTGATGTCGCCGGCCATGACGATAGGCGCCCCGAAAAAGATCACCGAGGCGAAGACGCCGTTCTGCACATTGTGCGTCCAGACCGACAGGCCGTTGGTGAGCGCGCGCAGCTTGAGCTGCGATTCCCCGGTGACGGCGTTGAAATGATTCCACTGCTGCTGGAAGCGATCCTCCGCCTGCAGCATCTTGATGTCCTCTATCCCCTGCACCGCTTCGACCAGCATCGCGTTGCGCAACGAGGATTCCCGCATCGATTCATTGGCATGGGCGCGCAGCTTGCGCTGGACCAGCAGGCCGGGCGCAACAAGCAGCAGCAGCGCGCCCAGCGGCACGAGCACCAGGGGGCCGCCCAGGAACCAGAAGACGACAAGGAACATCAGGAAGAAAGGGATGTCCGCGATCGCGGTCACGGTCGTCGACGTCAGAAGCTCGCGCACATGCTCCAGATCGCGCAATTGCGCGATGAACGTGCCGGTCGATGTCGGCCTGACGCGGTTGCGGACACGCAGGGCATGTCCGAACACCTGGTCCGACATGCGCAGATCGGCGCGCTTGCCCAGCAGGTCGGTGATACCGGTGCGCAACCGGCGCATGATGAAATCGAACGCGATCGCGAGCAGCACGCCCCCGAAGAGAATGTAGAGCGTGGGATAGGATTCGGCCGGGACGACGCGATCATAGACCTGCATCGAGAACAGCGTGCCCGCAAGGGTAAGGGCATTGGCGAGCAGCGACGCCAGGAGGATATGGACATAGGGGCGCAGGTCGCGCAACACGATCCGCCGGAGCCAGTGCCCGTCAAAGGGCTCGATATAGGCGTCGACGCGGGCATCGGGCGCCGAGCGCGCGGGCCGCGGGATGACGATCCGCCGGACGGCGCCCATGAGATCGTCGACCGGGAGGCTGGTCAAAAGCCCCTCATCGCCCACAAGCTGCACATTGGCCTCGCCCGCGCCGCTCAGGCCCGTGACGACGGCGACCTGGCCGTTCCGCAGCTCGAGGATCAGCGGCAGCCGCCAGCCCGATGCGGCCAGGTCGAAACCGTCCGGTTCCGCGACCTTGATGCGCAGGCCCAGGCTGCGGGCAAGATTGTGAAGCCGCGCCGCATCCTGCTCGGCATCGTCCCATCGCGCCGTGTTGGACGCAGCCTGCATGGACAGCGACAGGCGATAATGACGCGCGACAAGGCGCAGCGCCTCCAGCCAGGGCGCAACCTGGAACCGGCCGGCGGCGCCCGCCGCGATGGCCTCCACATCGACCTGGTCGACATCCGCCTGTCCCGGTCGCTTGCTCACAGCGTCACGCCCCGCAGGGTCATGCCGGTCAGGGCAAAGGAATCGCGCGTCGATCCGCTGTTGTAGAGGCAGTCGGTATTGAGCCGACGCACGTCATGGATGGCGTTCACCTGATCGAAGCGCACCTGATGCAGCTCCTGTTCCGCATTGAGGAGGTCGAGCAGCGTTCTGGTTCCCATTTCGAAATATTGAAGCCGATAGAGCTTGCCGGTCTCGCGCATCATCTCCTGCCGCAGCCCCAGCGTAGCGATCATGTCCATGAGGCTGGAAATCTGTTCGCGCGCCTCCCCCAGATTGCGGCCGACCTCGACCCGTGTCGCGGCCAGCGCCGCCTCCGCCGTCTGCAACGCATAGCGCGCGCCGTCCCGACGCGCCCGTGTCGCTCCGCCCTGATAGAGGCTGCTGGAAAGCGTGAAGCCGACGGTCACTTCGCTGCGGTTGGAGAAAGGGTCCCGCACATCGGCGCCGACATCGGCGCCCAGGGAAAGGGTGGGCATGCTGTCGGCCTTGCTGCGGTTATAGCGCGCCAGCGCCTCTTCGCGCTGCGCCTCATATTGCATCATGGCAGGCACCCGTTCCCAGTCGGGCGTCGCCGCCGAGCATGCCTGGCCATACCATCCCGGCACATCCTCCGTCACATCGACCGGGCGGTCGCTGCCGACGAGATGGCGCAGATTGCTTTCCCAGCGGTGCAGTTCCGCCGTGATCTGCAGGATCGTCGCTTCTGCCGACTGGACGCGGGCCTCGGCCTGGAGGGCATCCGATCGCGTGCTGGCACCGCGCTCGGTGCGATAATGGACCAGCTTGTCGATGGCCCGCAGGCTTGTAAGCTGATCCCGCGCGACCGCGAGCAGCGCCCGGTTGCGCTGCACCTCGACCACGGCATAGGCGGTGTTGCGGACAAGATTGTCGACCGCGACCAGCAATTGCGCGCGGCTGACCCGGACACTGGCCTCGGCGGTCGCGACCGAGCTGGCCACCTTGCCGAAATCGTAAATCATCTGCGATCCGGAAAGCGTCGTGCGCGGCCGCCAGCTGCTGCCGCCCGAAATCTCCAGATTGGAGCCGACGCCGCCGCTGATCTGCGGGGAATAGCCGGCCCTGGCTTCCTTGACGTCTTCTCCGCGCTCGTTGAGGCCGCCAATGGCCTGGTCCACGGAGGGATGCCAGGCCACGGCCTTTCGCACGGCGCTTTCCAGGGTCAATGCCGCCACGTCGGCATCGCTGGCCGCCACGGGGTCCGCGGCGGCCAGATGGCTGCTCATCATTGCGGCACCCAGGATCGCGGACAGCATCAACGGTCTGCGCAGGTTCGATCCCTGCATCTTTATTCACTCCTGGTGTTCGCGTGCGCGCAATCATCGGTCGGAAAAATGTTGAGTGCCGGACGGTGGCTGTTTTGGGTTTCGTCCGGCACTCAACGACATTCCATCGCTGTCAGATGGCAGCGACGGAATGCTGCGCCCATTGATCGTGAAGCGGGTCCTCGACGGTCGTCGGCAGATAGTCGACGAGGACATCAAGGGTCACCGGTTCAGCAGCGTCGTGCAATACGCTGCCGGCTTCATTGTCGTTGGACACATCCGGCAGGTCGACCGTGCCGTCAGCCGCCCCATCGCCGGAATCCAGCAGTCCTTCGGGCATCTCGACCTCATGCGATGGCGGTCCGGCTTCGAAGTCGGTGCCATCGTGCGAGGCATGGGATGCATCCGTTTCGTCGGCAGCCAGATGATCGAGCGGCACCACATCGTCCGACGCGATGGCGGCATGATCCGTCGCCGATCCACCGTCATCCACGCTGAGGAGCGACAGCGGCGCGATGTCGCCCATATCCTCGGCGATGGTGATGACCAGATCCGCCGTGACCGTGTCCCCATTGGGATGCACGAGCTGGTAACTGAACGTATCGCTCTGGCCGATGCCGGCAAGGTCGGCATTGGGCTCATAGTGATAGGTCCCGTCGGCTTCGATCGTCAGCACGCCATGGGCACCGGTGACCTGCACGCCGGACGGCGTCGCCACCACATAGTCGGTGCCGTCGAACACCCGCAAATAGGTGTATTCGGAACCGAGCGTGTCGTTGCCGGTGATGACATTGCCGTCAACGCCGGTCAGGTCGCCAGGCACATTCTCGGTCAGGTGCGTGGTCTCGAACGTCACATCGCCTGTGATGGTCGTGAGCAGCCCAAGGCCGGAATTGCTGACTTCCAGCCGGTACAGGCCCGCCGCCAGACCGTCGACATTGGCCTGGATGGCATCGGCGCCGATGCCGATGATATCCAGCAGGCCGCCGTCGCTGCCATTTGCGATCTCCACCCAGTTGCCGTCCACCTGCTGCTGCAGCGAGAAGTTCAGCGACGTGGCCAGATTTGCCAGGCCCGACGACGTGATGTCGAACGCGGCATTGGTGACGGTGTCCGCCGCGACCGTGAAGTCGTAGGTATCGGACCCTCCGAAGAGCAATATGGAGGTATACTGGATGGCATTGTCCACGGACTCCGACGTGACGAGGTTGACGACCTCGATCTGCGCCTGGCCGGCATCGTCGTTCGCCACCATCACTTCGGCCGGGGCCGAAAGGTCGGTGTCGTTCCAGACCGTCGCGGCATCCGGACTGTCGATGCGGATATAGAGGCTGGCATCCGCTTCATCGCCGTTCGGATGGACGAGCCTGTAGTCGAACTCGTCCACTTCGCCGACAGCCGTCGGATCGCCGTCCACCTGATAGCTGTAGCTGCCATCGGCGTTGATGGTGAGCGTGCCATGCTCGCCCTCTACGACCATACCATCGGTGACGGTGATAAAATTGCCCGAGCCATCGTCGATCTGCAGCACCGCCAGATCATCGGGACCGCGCGAGTCCGTCTGATTGTCGGGGCTGGCGTCGGTGAGCACATTGCCCTCGATCGCCGGGCCCGCAATGCCGGTGAAGTCCGTCAGGCTGGTATCGGTGAATGC
The DNA here is from genome assembly GCF_037154135.1 of Sphingobium aquiterrae. NCBI lineage: Bacteria > Pseudomonadati > Pseudomonadota > Alphaproteobacteria > Sphingomonadales > Sphingobiaceae > Sphingobium > Sphingobium aquiterrae. The sequence goes on along the minus strand of NZ_JBANFL010000008.1, from coordinate 52,715 downwards.
CGCCTGCCAGTCCACGGTCGTCCCAAGGGACAGAAGGCCGCCACCGCCATAGGTGAGGCGATAGTCGCCGGCCTGCAGATCCTCCGCCGTGATGGTCACGCCCTCGCCGAAGATCCCCAGCAGATCCAGAAAACCGCCAGCCGACGAATTGCCGACCTCGACCCACTGACCATTTTCGAACCGTTCGAGCGTGGCCGAAGCGCTGTCCAGAACGCTGAGCAGGTCATTGGCCTGAACCGCGAATGTCAGATCCGACGTCACGCCCGGCGCAACCGAGAATTCGGTCGTCCAGCTGGTCGAACCAATCCCGATCAACGCGAAGTCGCTGCCGCTATCCGCATGTGACGTGATCAGCGGCTCAATGTCGACCGAAGCGTGGTCCACATTGTCATAGGCTGTCACGTCGGCATCGGCATCCGCGTCTGCGTCGGCGTCGGCGTCCGCATCGGCGTCGGCATCAGCATCAGCGTCAGCGTCCGCATCGGCATCCGCGTCGGCATCAGCATCAGCATCAGCATCAGCATCAGCATCAGCATCAGCATCAGCATCAGCATCAGCATCAGCATCAGCATC
>NZ_JBANFL010000008.1:0-52042 GCF_037154135.1 Sphingobium aquiterrae | reverse complement strand
GCATCAGCATCAGCATCAGCATCAGCATCAGCATCAGCATCAGCATCAGCATCAGCATCAGCATCAGCATCAGCATCCGCGTCAGCATCTGCGTCCGCATCTGCGTCGGCATCCGCATCTGCGTCGGCGTCGGCGTCAGCATCCGCGTCAGCATCCGCATCCGCGTCAGCATCTGCGTCGGCATCAGCATCTGCGTCGGCGTCAGCGTCAGCGTCCGCGTCAGCGTCAGCGTCAGCGTCGGCATCCGCATCTGCGTCCGCGTCAGCATCCGCATCCGCGTCAGCATCGGCGTCAGCATCGGCATCAGCGTCCGCATCGGCGTCAGCATCTGCGTCGGCATCCGCATCTGCGTCGGCGTCGGCGTCAGCGTCGGCATCCGCATCCGCGTCAGCGTCAGCGTCAGCGTCAGCATCTGCGTCGGCATCAGCATCCGCATCCGCATCCGCATCTGCGTCGGCATCAGCATCCGCATCCGCATCTGCGTCGGCGTCGGCATCAGCATCAGCATCAGCGTCAGCGTCCGCATCGGCATCCGCGTCGGCATCAGCATCCGCGTCAGCATCGGCGTCAGCATCCGCGTCAGCATCGGCATCAGCGTCCGCATCGGCGTCGGCATCAGCATCAGCATCGGCATCCGCGTCAGCATCGGCGTCAGCATCTGCGTCAGCATCTGCGTCGGCATCCGCATCTGCGTCGGCGTCCGCGTCCGCGTCCGCGTCAGCATCCGCATCCGCATCCGCGTCAGCATCGGCATCAGCGTCCGCATCGGCGTCAGCGTCAGCATCTGCGTCAGCGTCAGCGTCAGCGTCAGCGTCAGCGTCAGCGTCCGCATCGGCATCGGCATCCGCGTCAGCATCGGCGTCAGCATCTGCGTCGGCATCCGCATCTGCGTCGGCATCCGCATCTGCGTCGGCGTCGGCGTCGGCGTCGGCATCCGCGTCAGCGTCAGCGTCCGCATCGGCATCCGCGTCAGCATCTGCGTCGGCATCCGCATCTGCGTCGGCATCCGCATCAGCATCAGCATCAGCATCCGCGTCGGCGTCAGCGTCAGCATCAGCATCAGCATCCGCGTCAGCATCTGCGTCCGCATCAGCATCAGCATCGGCGTCAGCATCTGCGTCGGCGTCAGCGTCTGCGTCAGCGTCTGCGTCAGCGTCAGCGTCAGCATCTGCGTCGGCGTCAGCGTCAGCGTCAGCGTCAGCATCTGCGTCGGCGTCGGCATCCGCGTCAGCGTCCGCATCGGCATCCGCGTCAGCGTCAGCGTCAGCGTCGGCATCCGCATCTGCGTCGGCATCAGCATCAGCATCAGCATCGGCGTCCGCATCGGCATCGGCGTCGGCATCAGCGTCAGCATCTGCGTCGGCATCAGCATCAGCGTCGGCATCAGCGTCCGCATCAGCGTCAGCGTCAGCGTCCGCATCGGTATCGGCATCCGCGTCAGCATCCGCGTCAGCGTCAGCATCGGCATCAGCGTCGGCGTCGGCGTCGGCATCCGCGTCAGCGTCCGCATCGGCATCCGCGTCAGCGTCAGCGTCAGCGTCAGCATCCGCATCTGCGTCGGCATCAGCATCGGCGTCCGCATCGGCATCGGCGTCGGCATCAGCGTCAGCATCTGCGTCGGCATCAGCATCAGCATCAGCGTCGGCATCAGCGTCCGCATCAGCGTCAGCGTCAGCGTCAGCGTCCGCATCGGCATCGGCATCGGCATCGGCATCTGCGTCAGCATCTGCGTCGGCATCCGCATCTGCGTCGGCGTCAGCGTCAGCGTCAGCGTCGGCATCCGCATCTGCGTCGGCGTCAGCATCGGCATCGGCGTCAGCGTCAGCGTCAGCATCGCTATCATCCCGGGGATGATGATCGTCGTCGCCAGCGACAAGGATAACGCCGCCCAGAGCGGCAAGGCCCGCCAGCGCGCCTGCGGTCGTAATCACATTTCCTGCCCCGCCAGCTGCGGGAACGCCGATCAGGGAGTCCAGGGACTGGATCTCGGAGAACTGAAAATTGGCCAGGCCGTCGCCGTGGTGGCCAAGCCACATGGTGCCGTCATGATCTTCAAGGACGAGCTCGCTTTGGGTGCCGTCGCTGGCGACCACGTAGAAATTATGAATTCGGACGGATTCGCCCGATTTGAGCTGGATGACGAGATCCTGCCCTTCCCGTGCATATGAAGCGATGTCTTCCGGCCCAAGCGGCAATTCGACAACACTGACGGTCGTCAAATCAATATTGGACATTTCGACGGACCGGGCGGCCCCATCGATCTTACTTATTACTTTAGCAGCCATACATCGCCTCCTTTGAACAAGAACTCGATGGGGCGACCACGCCGCCACCTTCGATCATCATCACTGCAGTTGGATGCCCGGCACGCACAGCCGCGCCGAGCCTGGACGTCCGACGCGGCATCACCACCCGCCATCGGACCGTTTTTGCCCGGAGCGGCCCTGATCCCGCTCCGTTCATATTTTCGGCAAAAGGCCGAAATCCGCGCCAAACGCCCCCTTCCGCCCACCCCGGATCGGCGGTCGTGAAACGGCGCGAACATATACGGCGGGGTTCGGCGATCCGCCGCCGCCGCACCGCTCCGGCTCCGGGCGGCGATATCGGGGGGATCGCCCTTCGATCCCGCGGGCCGGAATGGATATTCACCAGCGCACCTCCGCCACCAGATACCAGAGGGCGAATGCGCCGATGCCGAGCCAGAAGAGGAATGCCATCACCACCACCACCGCCACCCATGCGGATGGCCGGTCGGCCTCCAGCGCGGGCGCGCAGGGCAGCGATGCTGCAGGCTGGCAATCTTCCCCGGCCGCGACGCGCACCGGATCGGCAGGATCTTCCTGCTGCGAGCAAACGCGGTGGCGTGCAGTCTTCCGCCACCGCGCCGCTCCCAGACCGAGGGCATTCCGGAGAGGTGCCTGGCGGTCGGAAAGCCCGTATATCGTGGCGGCCATCAGCGCGACGATCGCGAGAAAGAGAAGCGGCGCCCGGAAAATCAGAATCCACAGGACCAGCGGCAGCACGACCAGAGTCAGCCCATGCAGCCAGCCTGGCGCCTTCCGCTCGGCCGGCAGGTCGACCCGCTGCCCATCCGGCGATGCCCGGCGCGCGTCTCCGGCCATCGCCCCAGCGCGCCAGCGGCCCGCTTCCGCGCGGGAGGGCTCGCCCTCCCCCCATGATCCGACGGACATGAGGCCCTGCCCCTGCTCCTGCCCCCACCCGGCATGATGGTTCCGCACGATTCGGCGCGATTCCCGGAAGCGATCGCTCAAGGCGCCGACCTGCCTCAGCCAGGCGTTCACCGCGGCAGGCGCCCATCGGGCGGCGGCGAACCGCGACCATGTCCGGCCCGCAACCCCCGTCACGCCACGGCTCCGCCGGTGAAATGCGCCGTGGCCACATCCGGGAATCGCGACGGCGCGTCCCCCTGCCGGCGGGGGACCGCCCCCATCCATGATCGCACCACGGTGGGTCGGCCCGCATAGGCGCCCTGAATCCAGGCCACGCCCACCTTTTCCGCCAGTGCGCGCTCCGCGTCCGCCTCGACGCCCTCGACAATCACAAGGGGGGAGATCGCATATGCCAGCCCGATCGCATGCACGAAAATCTGGCGGTCGCGTTCCGACTGGAGCGCGCGATGGGTGAAATAGGCGTCGACCTTCACGATATCCGGCGACAGCGCCATCAGCCTGCGGATGGAAGCGAAGCCGACGCCGAAATCGTCCAGCGCGATGCGGCAGCCCAGGCTCCGCATCCGGTCCGCAAAGGCCGTGGCCTGCGAGGGCGCGATCTCTGCCGTTTCCGTTATCTCGATGACCAGGCGCCGCGCAACGTCGCGCCGGCCAAGCAGCCGCTGCTCGATCGCCACCCACCATTGATCGTGGACAGCGCTCAACGCCGAAATATTCGCGGCAAGAACGACCGACGGGTCCGCCTCCAGCTCTTCGAGCACGCGGCCGACGACATATTGGTCGAGAGCCCGGACAAGGCCCAGGCGCTCCAGGGCGCACAAGGCATCCAGCGGCGCGGCGGCATCGGCCCCCGCGCCCGCCTCCCTCAACAATGCTTCATGGTAGAGCACGTCGCCTGGGTTCGACGCGCCGCATATGGCCTGCCAGGCCAGGTCCAGCCGATTGTCGGCGACCATCGCGTACAGCCGCGCCGCCTGTACCATGTCGGAGCGATACCGGTGGACCCATCCGTCATCGGGCCGCGCCAGAGCCTTCGCCAAAGCGGATCGGGGGAATGGCGCGACCGCGTCACTGATTGACGCGGCCGCGCCCGAGCCGGACTCGGAGGCGACCCGCCGGGCTCTAACTGGATGACATGACAGAGCGATATGAATGGGCAAACCGTCGCAGACGACCGGCCGGAAGGCGACCATCGAGCAGAGCGCGAGCGCCACGCCTGCCTTGCCGTCGGCAAGGACAAGCGCCCCGGCAAGCAACCGCGCGGGCAGCAGCACATCGAGCCATTCGTCATCGGCGACAGTCCATCTGCCGATGTCGGCGGCGACAGGATCGGGCTGGCCGATCAGTTCGCCCAGAAGCGCGATCACATGGCTTCGGGCACGCCCACAGGCCCTGGGCCCATAGGCCGCCATGACCTGCCACCAATTGTCGATCCGAACGGTAAATTCGGACCCTACAGCCTCAGCGCATGGCGCCTGTGGCTGCTGCGGACAGCAATTTTCTGACCGATGATCCCGCCCCTGCAGATCCGCCATCTTCGCCCCCCGATATCGGGCGGAAGGTCCACCTGATTCTGTGACGGAATAGCCAAAACTGTATCAACCAAAGGAAATCAGGGGTTTAGCAACTTTTCAAACCCTACGCCGTTGTCACCGAAACCGACGATGGAGGGCGGCAAACAAATGCCTTGGACGATGTATAATAGAGACGGCCAACGAAAATATCTCACGAAGTCCGAACGAGAGGCATTCCTTCGAGTTGCCAAGAAACATAGCGAAACAGTCCGTACGTTCTGCTGGATCATGGCGGCAACCGGATGCCGTATCTCCGAAGCGTTGGCGCTTACGAGGAGGAACATCGATTTCGAGGCGAAGCATGTCATCATCGAATGTCTGAAGAAGCGCGGGAGGCAGGTGTTCCGGGCGATTCCGCTCCAGTCCGACCTGCTTGTACATCTGAAGGGACTGATCGACGGCAGCGCGGCGTCAGGCGGGCGTCTGTGGCCATGGTCCCGGATGACGGGCTATCGGCGCATCTGCGAGATCATGAGCGAGGCCGGCATCAGCGGTGGGCATGCGACGCCCAAGGGATTGCGGCATGGCTTCGGCGTCTACGCGATCCAGTCCAAGGTGCCGCTGAACCTGGTCCAGCGCTGGCTAGGGCACGCCGATATCAAGACGACGGCGATCTACACCAGCGCCATGGGGCCGGAGGAACGGGAAATCGCTGCCAGGATGTGGGATGAGAGCCCCGCGGAGACCGGCGCGGCGCCAAGACGATCGAGAAGTCACGCCAAGAAGGCTTCGCGCTGCACGGAAGGTAACGAAACGCATTGCTGCTCATGTTCCCATTCAGCATCCTGCGCCGGCGCGGGGAATATCTTGAAAAAATCGGATAACCCGATGGATATCCTGAACGATTTTACCGACTTGCTGGAAATCGACAGAAAAGGCCGCACAGATTTGGAGCCTTCTTGCCATCTGATACAGTTTTGGCTAAACTGTCTCCGCAGATATGCTTGTATACCATCGACTTTCTCCGATTTTATTGACCGCCGCGCGACACCGCTGATCCTGCCCTGGCACAAGACGCCGACCAGTCCCTAGCGCCTCACCTGTGACACAGGTCTGCATCCGATATTTTTCCTGGAACGGACGGTCGGGCCACCGCAGACGCATCAAAAGCTGACAGGCGGGCAAGCCATCGAAGGCCCCGCCCATTTCCGCTTACCCCGCCAGCCGTAGCGTGCCGGTCGGGTCGATGGGGCGTGTCCGTCGTCCGGCGGCATCATACCGCCCCCAATCGCCACGAGAGCGGGCTCAAGGCCTAAGACCGTCATTCCGTTCCAAAGCGATGGACATCACAGTCAGCATCTAGACGGAGGATTATGAACAAAGTCCGAAGATTTTGAAAGAGGGCCGGATATTCTGCAAGGCGCAGCCACGGCACAGACCGGCATGGTTCCGATGGTAATCGAGGACGGACCGAAAGGCGCCCGCAGCCCGGTACCGGAGCGAACCTGCCCGGGCCGCGGTGCCGGAACGATTCGCGCATGGTCGCAAGGCGCCCGGCCCCGGCGCCGCGAAAACAAGGCGCTGGCACGCGGCGACGTCGCCACGGGCGACGGGAGCAGGCCCTATTCCCGGTGGCGACGACGCCATTGGGTGGGGCTGGCCCCCATATGCTTGCGAAATGTCGATGTCAGATGGCTGTGGCTTGCAAAGCCGGTGGCGAGCGCGATCTCCGTAATCGTTCCCTGGCCGCCAAGGAGCATCATCCGGACGCGCGCAAGGCGGCGTTCGATCACATATTGGATGGGCGTGGTTTCGAAGGCCGCGCGAAAGGCGATCAGGAAATTATGGACGCTGCGCTGCATGAGGTCCGCCATGCGTTCGAGCGAAAGCGCATCCCCAAGATTGTCGTCGATATAGCTGCGCAGATGGCCCTGCTCCCTTATCGAAAAGCTGGCGGGCAGCCCGATCTGCTCGCGCACCGTATCGCCGAGCGCATATTCGCGCAGCAGGTGGTTGCGCACCGCCTCCGAGAGATTTTCCGCCAGCATATGCCCGACATCGTCCCTCGCATCGATCAGCGAGGCGAGGCGCTCGCCGACCTGCCACAGGAAGGGGTCGCTCCCGGCGATCACCGGCCGCAGATCGGCATTGCGATAGTCGGGCATGCGCGCGGGAATCTGGATCTCGATGAAACGCGCCAGATCCCCCAGCGCCAGCGCGGCATAGCGCCACCCCGCCGGGATCAGCCAGATCCCTCCGGGCTCGGGGAGTATCTGGCTGCGGGGACCATTTTCGAAGACCGTCTCCATCGACGCCATCTGCCCGGCCGCATGGATGACGAGCACATGGCGATCCTGTGCGAAGGTCCATTCCGTCGGGCGGCGGATATTCTCGATCGCCGTTGAAACGGCGATGCCCCGCCAGTGCGCGCTGCTGCGGGCCACGACCTGACGCGGATGGCCTGCCCGGCGGCCCTGCTCTTCATGCATGTTCAAGAAGCCCCGCCTCCACCGGCCCGCAAGGAACCGGCCTGTGAGGAATTTGACAATGAACCGAGGCATTTGAAAGCAAAAAGCGCATCTTCCCCTTATGCCCCGGCCTCTGAGAACAAACCGGCAAAGGTTTGAGCGGGAGACACATGATGACCGATCACAATATCAAGAACAAAGTCGTCCTTATTGCGGGCGGCGCCAAGAATCTGGGTGGGCTGATCGCCCGCGACCTGGCCGAACAGGGCGCGCAGGCGGTGGCGATCCACTATAACAGCAGCCATGCAGGGCCCGAGGCCGAGGCAACCGTGGCGGCGATCGAGGCGGCCGGGGCAAAGGCGGTGGCGTTCCAGGCCGATCTGACGACGGCGGGCGCCATGGAAAAGCTCTTCGCCGATACCCTCGCCACGGTCGGCCCTCCGGATATCGCGATCAACACCGTCGGCAAGGTCCTGAAAAAGCCCATCCTGGAGATCAGCGAGGCCGAATATGACGAGATAAGCGCGGTCAACGCCAAATCGGCCTTCTTCTTCCTGCAGGAAGCCGGGCGCCATGTCAGGGACAATGGCAAGATCGTCACCCTGGTGACGTCGCTGCTGGGCGCCTACACCCCCTTCTATGCCGCCTATGCCGGCACCAAGGCGCCCGTCGAGCATTTCACCCGCGCAGCCTCGAAGGAATTCGGCGAGCGCGGCATTTCCGTGACGGCAATCGGCCCCGGTCCGATGGACACGCCCTTCTTCTATCCCGCCGAGGGCGCCGACGCCGTCGCCTATCACCGGACGGCGGCGGCCCTGTCGCAATTCTCCAAGACGGGCCTGACCGATATCGAGGACATCGTGCCCTTCGTCCGCTTCCTCGTTTCCGACGGCTGGTGGATGACCGGCCAGACCATTCTGGTCAATGGCGGCTACACCACGAAATAAAATGGGAGCCTCCCCGGGTCGGCCGCCGGCGCCATGGGCGTCGGCGGTATCCGCATCCTTTCCCATTTGCCCATCCGACATGAAGAACCGGCATATCATCGGTTGAGGGGGGGACAGCTTGCGCTTTTGGCGGCGCGGCAAAGCCCCGGCCCCGCGCGCGGCGTCAGTTGCGCCATCCAACGGATCGGGAGCCCGATCGCGCATTCACCCGGCCGGTTGGCGCGGCCGGGAAATCCATGGTCCGCGCGCCCCTCCTCCAGATCGGATCGCGAACGGCCAGCCGCCTTCGATACCCGGCCACCGCCATGTGACATTTTTTTGGCGGGATCGGGGACCCGCTGCGTCTCACGGAGTGGAAACCGCGATCAACGCGGCTTGTGGGGGTTTACATGCGCAACAGGGGGCGATTCTCGATCCATAACTGTGGCTCGTCGGTGGCGGCAATGATGATATGCCTTGCGGCCACGCCGGTGGCGGCGGCCCAGCAGATGCGAAGTTTCGACATTTCCGCCGGCGATCTGGGGCGCGCGCTCAACGCCTTCGCCCAGCAGGCGAACCAGCAGATCATCTTCTCCAGCACCTTGGTGGCGGGGAAGCAGACGAAAGGCATTCGCGGCAGCCTGGAGCCCCGCGCCGCCTTGCAGGCCCTGCTGCAGGGCAGCGGCCTGCGCGCCGAGGGCGGCGCCATCCTCACCCTGCGCAAGATCGGCGGGGCCCAGCCTGCAACGGTCCGGCGCCAGCCTGTGAGTTTCGAGAGCATGGCGGCGGCGGTGGCCGGCGTCCAGGAAAGCGCGAATGGTTCGGCGTCCGGCATCGCGGCCGCGCCGGTGGAGAACGCCCCGCCTTCCGATGCCGAAGTGATCGTCACCGGCTCGCGCATCGTGCGCAACGGCAACGACGCCCCGACGCCCACCACCGTTCTGAGCGCGGAGGACATCGCGGAGCGCGCGCCGACCAATATCGCCGACTATATCAATCAGCTGCCGTCGATGGGAACGGGCAACAGCCCGCGCACGACGACCGTATATGCCAATGCCACAGGCGGCGCGAACCAGATGAACGCGCGTGGGCTGGGCGTGACCCGCACGCTGACGCTGCTCGACGGCCGCCGTGTCGTGGGCTCCGGCATGTCGCCGGCGGTGGACATCAATCTACTGCCGCAAAATCTGGTGCAGCGCGTCGATGTGGTGACGGGCGGCGCCTCGGCGGCCTATGGATCAGACGCTGTGGCCGGTGTCGTCAACTTCATTCTCGACACCAATTTCACTGGTCTCAAGGGCAGCATCAACCTCAGCCAGACCGATTATGGGGACGGCAGGGTCTTCTCCGGCGATCTGGCATGGGGCGCGAAATTCGCGGGGGGCCGGGGCCATATCCTGCTGAGCGGTTCCTATTTCAACGGCCAGGGAATCGATTTCGCCGATCATCCCCGGGACTGGTATCAGCCGGGCTACCAGCTGCTGAACAACCCGAGCTGGACGGCGACCAACGGCCAGCCGGGCCAGATCGTGCGTTTCGATGGCGGCAGCACCGCCACGTCGGGCGGCGTGATCGCCGCGGGGCCGCTGAAGGGGATGGCGTTCCTGCCGAACGGCCAGATCGGCACGTTCGTCTTCGGGCCGATCCAGCAGGGCCAGTTGCAGGCCGGCGGCACGGTGGAACCCTCCTCCCAGTCGCGCGGATCGCTGCTGCCCGACGACCGGCATTGGAGCATCTTCGGGCATGCCAGCTATGAGCTGACCGACAATATCAACGCCATTTTCGAAGCGAGCTACGCGGGGAACGATACGGTCAACTGGTCGGCGGTCTACACGCGCCAGGGTTCCACCGCCATCGCCGTCTCCCGGGACAATCCCTTCCTCCCCCTGGCGACGCAGCAGGCGATGGATGCGGCGCGCGTCACCTCGTTCCAGATGGCCCGGTCATTCTATGACATGGTGAACGACCCCGACAGCCATATCGGCCAGGCGGGCTACAACCGGCGTCAGGACCGCATCCTGGCCGCGCTGGAGGGGTCGTTCCTCGACAGCGGCAAATGGCGCGCCTATTACCAGCGCGGCCACAGCAACGTGTGGTACACCCGCGACAACAACATCATCCTGGGCCGCTTCAACCAGGCGATCGACGCGACCGCCAATCCGGCGACCGGCGGCGTGCCGGGCATGGCGGCGGGCGCGCCGGTCTGCCGCTCCACGCTCGCCAATCCGACCAATGGCTGCGTGCCGATGAACCTGTTCGGCGAGGGTGCGCTGGGCGCCGCGTCCATCGCCTGGGTCACGGGCGCCAGCGAAGGGTTGCAGACGCGCCAGGATCTCGATTTCTACCAGAATGTCTGGTCGATCGACGGCCAGTACAATCCCTTTTCCACCTGGGCCGGGCCGGTCTCGATCGCCGCAGGCTTCGAATATCGCAAGGAGTCCTTCTCCTCGACCGCCGACGATTATTCGCTGCAGTCGCTGTGGAACGTGGGCAACTACAAGAACGGCGCCAACGGCTATAATGTGAAGGAGTTCTTCGGCGAAATCCTGGTGCCGCTGCTCAAGGATTCGGCGATCGCGAAGAGCCTGGACTTCAACGGCGCGGTCCGGCGGACCGATTATTCGACCAGCGGCGCGGTCACGACCTGGAAGGCGGGCCTGAGCTGGGCGGTCAACAGCGACCTGCGGCTGCGCGGCACCCGCTCGCGCGACATCCGGGCGCCCAATCTCAACGATCTGTTCGCCCCGAGCAGCCAGTTCGTGAACGCCTATCTGGATCGCACCCAGCCCGGCAGCCCACAGGTGCCCAACATCACGCTGAGCGGCGGCAATCCGCTGCTGAAGCCGGAAATCGCCGACACCTGGACGGCGGGCGGCATCTACGCCCCGGCGTGGCTCCCCGGCTTCAGCCTCTCGGTGGACTGGTACAAGATCGACATCAAGGATGCGATCACCGGAGTGGGTGCCCAGACGATCATCGACATGTGCTATGGCTATAACCGGCCGGTGAATCCTGCAGCCTGCGATTCGATCATCCTGGCGCCGGGCGCGACCAATCTGGTCAACGCCACCATCTATACCAGCGGTATCAACGCGCAGAATGTCGCGGTGGAAGGGATCGACTATGAGGCGAGCTATCGCACCACCCTCGACCGGATCAGCAGTGCGTTGCCCGGCGCGATCAACCTGCGCCTGCTGGTGTCGCAGCGGCTGAAGGACGAGACCAACCTGCCCGGCGACGTGTCTCCCGCGAACCTGGGCACCTATGGCAGCCTGAAGTGGCGCGGCATGTTGACGACCACCTATGCCGTCGGCCCGAGCCGCACGACGCTCACGACGCGCTACCTGGGCAAGGGCGTCGCCAGCAACCAGCCGGAGACTAGCCGCACCGGCATTCCCGACCAGTATAATCATATCCCCGCGGTGTGGTATTTCGAGCTTGCCGAGAATTATGACATCTCGATCGGCGGCCACAAGGTGACGCTGTTCGGCGTGGCGGAAAATCTCTTCGACCGCGATCCCCCGCCGATCCCCAATGGCCGGGCGTTCGGTTCGGATGCTCCCTATGACCTGCTCGGCCGGACCTACCGCGTGGGCATGCGGTTCAAATTCTAGAGTGTTTTCAGGATGACCGTAAAACGGTCATCCGGTTCGAAAACGCTCTGGTCTTTGTTGTCGCATTTTCCGAGCCATTGACCGTAAACGGTCAATTTGAAAATGCTCTAGGACGCTTGGAATCCCCCGCCCCTCGTCATCCCGGCATGGGCCGGGATGACGAGATGCCGATCCCATGACGATATGGGCGGCACATCCCCTCCCCCGGCGAAAGCCGGGGTTTCTTTTTGCCTGACGACCCGGAAAATGCGGAAAACGCGAGCGGATAACGAAAAGGCCGTGCCGGTTGCTTCCCGATACGGCCTTCGTTCCGTCTCGGAGGCGCCTCGCGGAGGAAACCCGTTCCAGGTCGAATCGACAATCAGCCTTTCACTACCTCTCCCCTTGATAGGGGGAGAGGATAGCGGAGCTTGGCAGCTTGGAGAGAGATAGAGCGGAGCACAGCTCCGACTAAGCCTTTGCTATGCAAAGACTGAGCCTACGCAACCCTCTCCCCTCAAAAGGAGAGGGAAGAAGGTTGAATGTCGGTCCGTTCTAGCGCCGGCGGCGAGGCGGCAATCCGCCGAATGTGGTCAGGCTTTCGGCGCCGTTCGCGGCGAGCGATGCGACGCCGACGAAATTATCGTCCACGGTCACGCCCTTGAGCATGGTCTCGGCGGTCTCGCCACCCGTCACATCGACATGATCGGTCCATTCGGACTTGTCGGCGCGGCGCCAGGAGATGCGGTAGCCCGCGGCGCCGGTGACAGGCGTCCAGCTGACCTTGGTCCCGATCGGGGCCTGCCCGAAAGCCTCGCCCCCGCTGGCGAACGCCTTGCCGAGCGTCACCGTCACCGGTGCAGCGGGCGCAGCGGCGAGGCGGCGGAGCGTGGCGACGTTGATTGCCGTCACCTTGGCCAGATAAGGGAAGTCCATCTTGTCCGGCGTGTCGCCATAGCCGGGGCGAAGATCCTGGTGCTGGGCCGCGAAGTTTTCGATGCCGACCGAGAACCGCACGGCGGCGGGGAAGCCGGCGTCGAGGAACGCCGAATGATCGCCGCCGCGCCCGAACCGATCCGGACGGTTCACGGCAAGCACCTCCAGCGCGCCCGGCATGGCTTGCGCAACGGTGCGGATGGTCCTGGCAAGCGCGCGCGAGGGGCCGTCATTCTCGCCGCCGCTGGCGCGACGGGCGAGTTGCGCCTCGATCGGCTCGGCCGCCTCGATCCCTTCGGAAAAGACCCGCACGCGATCGGCGACGACCGTTCCGTCGGTCCCCACGGTGTTGCCGACGATATCGTTGTTGAGCACCGCGCTCACGGTCCAGCCTCGCGCCTTGGCCGTTTCGGCAAGCAGCTTGCCGCCCATCAGCCCCTGTTCCTCACCCGAGAGCGCGGCATAGACGATGGTCGCCGCGAACTTCTCCTTCGACAGGAGCCGCGCGGCTTCGAGCACCAGCACCGTGCCCGATCCATCGTCATTGGCGCCGGGCGCATCCGCGGTGATGTTCATCACATCGGTGACGCGGCTGTCGATATGCCCCATCACGATCACGACGCGCGTTGGGTCGCTGCCGGGCTGGATGCCCAGGACGTCGACCACATTCACGCCATTGGGCGCACGCTCGTTGGTGAAAACGCGCTCGACCGTGGAGACCTGGACACAGCCGCCGCACTGCTTGCCGATCTTTCCCATCTCCCCCGCGAACCAACGCCGCGCCGCGCCGATCCCGCGCCTGGGATCATTCGGGTCGGAGAGTGTATGCCGCGTGCCGAAGCTGACCAGTTTCTCGACATCGGCCTTGAGCCGGGCGGGATCGGGCGCGTCCTGGGCGGCGAAGGCAGAGGTGGCGGCGGGCAGCAGGAAGGCTGCAAGGGCAAGAGATGAGTATCGCATTAACGTCAGCCTATCCTATCGATCTCGTCGCGATCACGCGAACCGGGAATGTCCATGGCGCATCTGGCGGAGGCTTGCCCCGCCCGGTCATCCGACCGTTCGACATGCCGCGGCGCACGATGTTCGCGGTCATGCCCAACTCCTCGCTGCCCTACATCTCCCCCACTCCCCTTTGCTATTCGGCGACCGGCTCCGGTCTCCTGGAGACGAAGATCCGCCCCTGGTCGTCGTTGCGCACCTCCACCGGCAGCGCGATCTGCAGCACGGCGATGAAGCCGGCCTGATTGCCCGTGCGGAACATGCCGTTGATCCGCAGGTCTGCCACCGCGGGATCGACGACGATCTTGAGATGCGAATATTGGTTCATTTCCTCGACGGCGCTGGCAAGCGGCTCGTTCTCGAAGAAGACCTGCCCGTCGGCCCAGCTGAGCGCCTTGTCGGTATCGACGGTCCGCAGTTCGGGGGAAGCCATGCCGGCGATTTCCACAAGTTGCTGGCGCGGCTTCAAGATCTGCTCGGCCGATCCCTGGCGGGGCTGCACCGGCCGGACCGCCACCCTGCCCTCGGCCAGCGTCACACGCAGCTCGCGCGGGGAGAGGCGGACGTCGAACACGGTGCCGAGCGCGGTGATGGTCCGGTCCCCCGCCCTGACGACGAAGGGGCGCTGGCGGTCCTTGGCGACCTGGAACAGCGCCCGCCCGGACAGCAGGGTGATGTCCCGGCGCGCCTTGCCGAGGCGCACCAGCAACCGCGTGCTGGAATCCAGCGTGGCCACCGATCCATCGGCCAATGTCACCCGGATGCGTTCATCCGGCGAGGTCGCATAGACCGTGTCGCCATGCAGCAGCGCGGCGATTTCGGCGCCCCGTTCCGTCTGGGGGGCGACAACCAGCATCAGCAGCAGCATGGCGGCGACCGCGAGCGCGATGGCGGACGCGACGCGCCGCCGCCTGCTCTGATGGACGCTGTTGCGCGCCTCGTCGCGCAGCGCGCTCAGTTCCGGCAGCTTGGCATGGGCCCGCAACATCGACAGCGCCGCCTGCAGACGATCATGCGCGGCCTGGTGCTCGGCATCTTCCTGCAGCCAGGCCTGGAACGCGCGGCGGTCGCGGAAGGTCGCCTTGGCGCCGCGCAGGCGCGCGTCCCACGCCGCCGCCGCGTCTTCCACCTCGTCAAGGCGCCTGCTCATCGGACCTTCTGGAGGCGATAGAGGAGGTGGCTGTTGGCCTTCGCCATATGCTTCTCGACCGTGCTGAGCGACAGCCCCATGCGGCGCGCGATCTCGACCTGGGCGACACCGTCGAAATGATAATGGCTGAACACGATGCGCACCTTTTCGGGCAGTTCATAGATCGCCGCGATCATGATCTGCAACGCCTCCCTGCTCTGCAGGATGCGTTCGGGCGAGAAACCCGCCTCGTCCTCGATGTCGAAACCCTCCGGCGCAGGCGTCACGATACTGCGGACGCTGTCGCGACGGTTCTTGTCGCGCAGGACATTGGCGGCGACCTGGAAGATATAGCCCTGGATATTGACGATGGTGGCAAGGTCCTGCCCGGCCAGGCGGCTGAAGACATCCTGCACCAGGTCGTCGGCATCCTCCCACCGCCCGGCCCTGCGCTGGAAGAAACGCAGCAACGGCGTGCGATACTGCGCGGCTACTTCCTCAAGCCGTGGATGCCTGGCGGCAGCTGACATGCGCGGTCCTCCCGCACCGTAAGACGAAACACCGCCCCCATCCCGTAAAGAAAAATCCAGGCGGCGATGTCAGGGCGATCCAGCCAGCGTCCGTCGGGATGGCCAGCGCACCGGGCGCGGGAAATGCCCGACCGGTCCGGAGAGGCGCGCGGAAGCCAGCTACGGAAAATATGGCACGCCACGCTGGATGGAACCGATAGCGATGCGACGCACCGCCCATTGCGCCAGCGTCGGCGCCTGCCGCCTTCATCCACCCCGCCGGCATATATTCAAGCCACGCAAGCGGACATGCCCGTCGCTCAAGACCGTCCAGCAACAATCGCCCGAATCCGCGAAACGTGCAGCGATGATCGGCATCTCGCGGCACGTTTCGCATCCGGATCAGAATTTCAGCGTGATGTCGCCGGTGAAGGCACGGCCGGTCTGATAATGATATTGGTCGAAATTGGCGCTTGTCGCCTTGCCGATATCGGCGAACGGCGTCTTGCTGCTTGGGCCGATATTGGTCACCGGGCGCTCGTTGAACAGGTTGTTGACCTTCACGCGATCGTCACCGGCCCGATCGCGTACCGCCAGCGAGAAACGGGTCGGCCCGCACCTGTAGAGAATGCACCCGCCGCCGACATTGGGGTCATTCAATCATGAGCAAGAGCCGGTCGCGCGCGATCAGTTGGGGCTGACCGCCAGCACATGGAAAGTCCCCGGGAGCGCCACGGGGCGGTCGCCAGCTGTGGCGGCCGGGGAAAAGCGGGCGGTCGGCAGGTATACGCTGCCATCGCTCGGGTCGAGTGCGCCGGTGCGGGCGCCCGGCTCGGTCTTGACCGTTCCGATCACCCTGGCGCCGCCGGGCGCATCGAGCGCGATGACATCGAGCACGCCGTCCCTGCCGCAGGGAATGAACGCCAGCCGCCGCCGGGCATCGACAATCGCCGCGTCAGGGCCTCTCCCGATATCGAGCAGCGTGACGAGACGATGCGTCCCGGCATCGACCACCGCCGCCTTGCCGTTGGCGCAGGCGCCGATCAAGCGGTTGGTCTTAGCATCGAAGGCGAGCCCGGTCGGCCCTTCGCAGCCGGCCAGGGGGATGGCCGGACCGACCTTGCCCGTTGCCAGGTTCGCGGTCTCGATCTCATTGGCATCCTCATTGTTGACGAACAACGTGCCGCCACCCCCGAGCACGCCATATTCCAGCCCGGCCTTCAGCGGGATCGTGCGGACGATCCTGCGCGTGGCAATGTCGATGACGCTGACCGTCCCGCCCTTGGCGTTCATCACCACGGCATGACCGGTGGCAGGATCGTAGAAGGCGGCGTCAGGGTCGGCGCCGACCGCGATCCTGGCGACTTCCCGAGCGGCGCCGGTGTCGAACAGGCGGACGCTATTGTCGCGGCCGCTGGTCACCAACAACATGCCCCCGGGGATCGGCACCACGGCATGCGCCTTGGCGAACGTGCCGAAGGAGCGGACCGCATCGCCATTGGCCAGATCGATTTCGGTCACGACATCGCCATGCGCGACATAGAGCCGGCGGGTGGCCGGATCGACCCTGGCATAGTCCCAGCCGCCGTCGGGTCCGGCGATCTGGCGACCGGCGACATAGGTCGGAGCGGGAGCGGCGGCGACGGCCGTTGCGGCAAATAAGGCGAGCGCAAGACGCGTGGCAAGGATCGACATCGGGTCGGTTTCTCTGGCTGGGGAAGGTCGCGCGATCATGCCCGGCGGCATGCCATCTTGCGAGCGCCGAACGTCGCGATGTCGATTTGTTGGGAATATTTATAGAAGCGGTCCGATTGTGCCTGTTAACGAACATTGGGAAATCGAAAGCACATGTCCGCTGCTATTTCTCTATGAGTGCCGCCATGCATATCCTGCTCGCAGAAGATGACAGCGAAACGGCGGCCTTTATCGTGGAGGGGCTCGTCGGGCTCGGCGATACGGTCGTCCGTGCCGCCGACGGCACTGCTGCGCTGGAAGCCGCGATCGCCTGCCGTTTTGACGCGATCATCCTCGATCGGATGTTGCCGGGGCTGGAGGGGCTCGACGTGCTTCGTCGCCTGCGCGCTGCGGTGGTCCGTACCCCGGTTCTGGTGCTCACGGCACTGGGGGGCATCGCCGATCGCGTGGACGGGCTGGACGCGGGCGCCGACGATTATCTGGTCAAGCCGTTCGCGCTGGCGGAGCTGGCGGCGCGGCTGAACGCGCTGGCCCGCCGGCCGCCGCTGGCCGATATGACAACCAGGATCGAGGTGAGCGGCATCGTTCTCGACCTGTTGCGGCGCGAAGTGACGCGCGAGGGGCGGCCTGTTCACCTCCAGCCGCGTGAGCTGGCGCTGCTCGAACAATTGATGCGCCATGCCGGGCGGATCGTGACGCGCACGATGTTCCTGGAACTCGTCTGGGGATTTCATTTCGATCCGCAGACCAACATCGTCGAAAGCCATCTCAGCCGCCTGCGGACCAAATTGCGCGAAGGCTTCGCCGACGATCCGATCGAGACCGTGCGGGGTGCCGGCTATCGGATGCGCATCAATGGATAGGCTGCGTTCCAGTGCCGCCTATCGCATCGCCTTCACCTATTCGGCGGCGTGTGCGCTCGCGATCCTGTTGCTGGGCGTTGCCGTCTATTTCGCGGCGGACGCCGATTTCCGGCGCCAGCAGGATGCCGGCCTGGCCGAGGAAAGCCGGGGCCTGGTCCGCGAATTCGAGGAAGGCGGCATGGCCGATATCGCCAAGGCGATCGCCAAGCGCGAGCGCGGCGTCAGCGCCTATGGCTATGCGATATTCGATGGCGCAGGCCGGCGGGTGGCCGGGTCGCTGGAAACATCGCGGCCCGATGCCGGCTCCAGCGACATCATCTTCACCGATCCCATCGAAGGCCCCGATCCGGCGCAGGCGCTGGGGACCGACCTGCCCGGCGGATACCGGCTGGTTGTCGCGCGCGATACCGAGGAACTGGAGGGGATCGACCGCACGATCCTGATCCTGTTCGGCGGCGCATTCCTGTTCGTGCTGGCGCTGGGCCTGGTCGGCGCGCTGATCCTGGGCGGCTATTTGCGCCGCCGGTTGAGCGGCATCAGCGACGCCGCCCGCGCGATCATCGCCGGGGAGCTGGACAGACGCGTCCCGCTCGGCCCGCACCATGACGAATTCGACCAGGCCGGGCGCGCGCTCAACACGATGCTCGATCGGATCAACCAGCTGATGGACAATCTCCGTCAGGTGTCGAGCGACGTCGCGCACGACCTGCGCACGCCGTTGCTGCGCCTGCGCAACCAGTTGGAACAGGTCGGGTCGGTGGACGGCGCCGCGGCAAAGGCGATCGAACAGGGCGACGCGGTGCTGGCGCTGTTCGCCGCGATCCTGCGCATCGCCGAGGTGGAGAGCGGTGCATTGTCGCGCACGTTCGCCGCGATCGACCTGTCGGCACTGGCGACCGATCTTGGCGAGAGCTATCAGCCCGCCTTTGCCGATGGCGGCCGTGAACTGGACTGGTCGATCAAGGATGGCATCATGGTCTGCGGGGATCGCGAACTGATCGCGCAGGCGCTGATCAACCTGCTGGACAATGCGCGAATCCATACGCCGCCGGGCACCAGGGTGCGGGTGGCGCTGGAGGCGGGCGACGACTGGGCGCAGCTGTCGGTCGCCGATGACGGGCCCGGCGTCCCGGCCGGCGACCATGACCGCATCCTGCAGCGGTTCGCGCGGGGCGAGGCCAGCCGGACGACGCCCGGCAATGGCCTGGGGCTCAGCCTTGTCGTGGCGGTGGCAGCCGCGCATGGCGGCAATGTCGCTGTCGGCGCCAACGCGCCCGGCTTGCGCGTTACGATCATCATGCCCAGGGCTTGGTCGTGAAGCGCCTTGCCCTGCCGCTCTGCCTCGGGCTCGCCGCATGCGCGACCTATGCGCCGGCGCCGCTCGACCGGGCGAACCCGCTGACAACCAATGACATCGCCACCATCGCGCGCGATGCCGCCGCGATTGACCGGCCCTATCTGAAACCGGTCGCCATCGACCTTTCCCGGCCGCTCGATGGCAATGCCGTGGCAACGATCGCGGTGATCGCCAATCCCGACCTGAAAGCGGCCCGGATTCGCGCCGGCATCGGCGATGCGCAAATATTTGCCGCCCGGTTGCTGCCCGACCCGACATTCAGCCTGGGGGCGAGCAAGGTATTGTCCGGCCCGGACCCTTTTGTCGATCTGGTCGGCGCGCTCGGTTTCGATCTGGCGACGCTGCGGACGCGCGGGGTCCAGCTGGCACAGGCGACGGCGCAACAGCGGCAGGTGCGGCTCGATCTCGCCTGGAGCGAATGGCAGACAGCAGGTCAGGCTCGGCTGCAGGCCGTCCGAATCCTGGCGCTCCAGCAGGCGAAGGCGCTCGCCGATGCGACCCGCCTCGGCGCGCGGTCGATCCTGGCGCGGACCCAAAGCGCCGCCGGGCGCGGCGACCTTGCCGCCGATCAGGTTCAGGCGGCACGCATGGCTGCGGCCGATGCCGAGGACAAGGCGCGTGTCGCCGAGCGCGACCTTGCCGCCGCCCGGGTCGAACTCACACGGTTGTTGGGATTGAGTCCATCGACCCCATTGGCTTTGACCGCCGAACCACAGATCGACATCATGCTGAATCCCGATCATCTGATAGCAACAGCACGCACCGGCCGCACCGACCTGCAGGCGCTGGAAGCCGGTTATGCCGCGCAGGAAGCCGCCGTCCACAAGGCGATCCTCGATCAGTTTCCGGCGCTGGCGCTGACCGTGGCGGCCAATCGCGACACTGCCAATAACCTCATCGTCGGTCCTGCCGTCGATTTCACGCTGCCGCTATGGAACCGCAATCGCGGCGTCATCGCGGTCGAAAAGGCGTCCCGCGCCGCGTTGAAAGCGGAATATGATGCGCGCCTGTTCCAGACACGGGCGGACATCGCCGCCGCCGTTTCCGGCATCCTGACCGCGCGGCATCAGCGCGATGCCCTGCGCCACGACCTCCCCGCGGCGATGGACTATGCCCGGACGGTCAGGCGCGCGGCCGATCGCGGCGACCTGTCAAAGGCCACTGCCGAAAGTGCCGAACAGGCGCTGCGCGACAAGCAAACCCAACTGACCCAAAGCGAACAGGATATTGCCGAACAGATGATCGCGCTCGAATTGCTGACTGGCACGCCAAGGGAGGCATGGCCGCAATGACCCGGTGGTGGATAGGCGCACTGGCCCTGCTGGCCACCGGTTGTTCGGGCGCGGGCGACGAGGCGGACAGCGGCGTGGCCCCGGTCGCGCTGGTCGGCCTGGCGCGGGTCGAGCGCGGCGCGATGACGCGGCAGGCCATCGCTTATGGTGCAGCAGAGGCCGGCCCCGGCGGCAGGCTCTCGCTTGTCGCCCCCGCCGAGGCGATCCTTGTCGCCATCGACGCTCCGGTCGGGACGCGCGTTACCGCAGGACAGGTGGTCGCCCGCCTCTCCCCCTCGCCGACGACGCGTGTCGATCTTGCCAGGGCGGCAAGCGATGCCCAGGCCGCCGACGCGGCGCTCGCCCGCGTCGTACGATTGCGCGCCGACGGGCTGGTCAGCGATGCCGAGGTCGAGACGGCGAGAGCGGCGGCGCGGACAGCGGATGCGACCCGGGCCGGGATGGCGCGCCGCGCTCAATCGCTCACGCTTCGGGCCCCGGTCTCCGGGATCGTCGACAGCATGGCTCCGGCGGTGGGAGACATGGTCCAGCCGGGCGCGGTCATCGCCACCCTGACCCGGCATGCCGATGTGCGTGGCCGGTTCGGGCTCGATCCCGCCATTGCGGCAGCGCTGAGACCGGGGGCAGCACTGCATGTCGATCCGGGTGGCGGTCGTCCGCCATTCGATGCGACGGTCCAGTCGATCAGCCCCGATGTCGATCCCCAGACTCGCCTGGCGACACTTTTCGCAGCGATCCCTGCCACGGCCGGCATCGACGCGGGCCAGACGCTGAGCGCGACGGTGGACATGGGCTCCGGCGGCGCGGCGCTGACATTGCCCTATGCCGCGCTGCTCGACGATGGTGGTCAGGCCTATGTCTTCGTGGTGTCGGGCGGTGTCGCCCATCGCCATGATGTGGCCGTGGGCGCGACGACCGGCAATCATGTCGCGATCCTGAAGGGGGTCGACGCCGGGGACATGGTCGTCACCGATGGCGGCACGGCGGTCGAAGACGGCATGAAGGTGCGCACAAGATGATGCGCGGCCTCGCCGGCCATGCGCGGGCATTGTATCTTGCGGCGCTGCTGCTGACGCTGGGCGGGCTCGTTGCGGCCCTGCGCATGCCGGTCAGCCTGTTTCCCCATATCGATTATCCGCGCGTCGTCGTCGCGATCGACGCCGGCGATCGCGATGCGCGCCAAATGGCGGCCCAGATCACCCGGCCGATGGAGATCGCGCTACGCGCCGTGCCCGGCGTCACCCGCGTCCGTTCGACCACCAGCCGCGGGTCGGCCGAGGTTGCGCTCGATTTCCCCTGGGGGCAGGACATGGTCGCCGCGACGCTGGCGACGCAGGGCGCGCTGGCGACGCTGTTGCCCGACCTGCCGCCGGGCACGCGCTTCGATGTGCGCCGGTCGGACCCGACGATCTTCCCGGTGCTGGGCCTTGCCCTGACCTCGCCATCGCTCGATCAACAGGCGCTGCGCAACCTTGCGGCGTTGAAGCTGCGCCCTGCGCTGACCGCCGTCACGGGCGTCGCCGGTGTCGATATCCTGGGCGGCGCGGCGCGCGAGTTCGCGGTCGATGTCGATCCCGCCCGGGCGCAGGCGCTGGGCCTCGGCCTGGCCGACATCGCCACCGCGATCGGCAAGAGCAACGATGTTCGGGGGGTGGGGCGACTGGAGGATCGCCACCGCCTGTATCTCGTCCTTGCCGAAAGCCGCGTGGCAACGATCGGCGACCTGGCCGCGTTGCCGATCAAATCGGGGCAGAGCGCCGCAGCCGGCCTGGTCACGCTCGGCCAGATCGCGACGACCGCCCCGGCGCCGGAACCCGGCTTCACGCGCGTGACCGCCAATGGCCGCGACGCGGTGCTCGTCAATATCCGCCAGACGCCCGATGGCGACAGTGTCCGCATCGTCGCCGATGTCGATGCCCGGCTGAAGCGCCTCGACCTGCCGCCCAGCGTGACGGTGACGCCCTTCTACGACCAGTCGGAACTGGTCACTGGCGCGGCGAATGCGGTGCGCGACGCAATCGTGCTCGGCGCATTGCTGGCCGGGATCGTGCTGTTCGTCTTTCTGCGGTCGGGCCGGCTGATGCTGGTCACCGGGCTGATGCTTCCTGCCGTGCTGGCCGGCACGTGCCTGATCCTGTTCGCGCTGGGCATGAGCTTCAACATGATGACGCTGGGCGGCATGGCCGCGGCGGTCGGGCTGGTGGTGGACGACGCGGTGGTGATGCTGGAACACATCATGCGCCGGTTGCAGGAAGGGACGGCGAAAGGCGTCGCCGGCGTGCTGGGCGCCGCGCGCGAGATGGCGACGCCGTTGCTGGGCGCGACCTGCGCGACGATCATCGTATTCCTGCCGCTGGCCTTCGTCGGCGGGATCACTGGCGGCTTCTTCAAGGCGCTGGCGCTGACGATGGTCGCGGCGCTTGGCCTGTCGCTGCTCTATACGCGCTTCGTCATCCCGCTCGTGTCGGCGCACTGGCTGCGCGAAAAGGATGCCGAGGCGGCGGAGCGTGCCGACGGATTCATGGCGCGACTGGACGGCGGCTACAAGCGCGTGGCCGATCGCGCCTTTGCCCGCCCCGCCCTGTTCGCCGTGATCCTCGCGGCCGGCATGACGATCGCCGGCGGTCTGGCGTGGAGCCACCTCCCCTCGGGCTTCATGCCGCAGATGGACGAGGGTGGGTTCATCCTCGACTATAAGGCGCAATCGGGCGCCGCGATCAGCGATACCGACCGGCTGCTTCGCCAGGTCGAGGCCATCATCGCGGCCACCCCGGAGGTAGCGAGTTATTCGCGCCGCACCGGGCTTCAACTGGGCGGCGGCCTGACCGAGGCCGATGAAGGCGATTATTTCATCCGGCTGAAGGGCGGTTCGCGGCGCGATATCGCGGCGGTGATGAGCGACATTCGCGCACAGGTGCAGGCCAGGGTGCCGGGCCTGGAGATCGAAACCGCGCAGTTGATGGAAGATCTGATCGGCGACCTGACCGCCGTGCCGCAGCCGATCGAGGTCAAGCTGTTCGGGGACGATCCGGCAGCGCTCGAGGACGGGGCGAAACGCGTCGGCGACGCGATCGGCAGGATCGATGGCGTGGTCGAAGTGGTCGATGGCCTTCGCGTCGCCGGGGACGCGATCAGCATCACGATCGATGCCGCCCGGGCGCGCCAACAGGGGCTCGACCCGGATGCGATCGCAACCCAGCTCGACGCATTGATCGGCGGGGCCGCCGCGACGCAGTTGCGGGTCGACGAGCAACTCGTCACCGTCCGCGTCCGCGCACCACGGGCATTGCGGTCTCGCGCGGATGCGATCGCCGCGCTCGTTCTCACGGCGCCCGATGGCCATGCGGTGCGCGTCGGCCAGGTCGCGACCGTGTCGATCGCGGCCGGGCAGAAGCAACTGACGCGCGAGGATCTGGCGCCCTTTATCGGCGTGACCGCCCGGCTCGAAGGCCGCGACCTGGGCTCGGCGATGCGCGAGATTCGCCGGACGGTCACGGGACTCAACCTGCCATCGTCGATCCGCGTCGATTATGGCGGCCTTTACGCCCAGCAGCAGCAGAGCTTCGCCGACCTCAGCATGGTGTTCACCGCCGCGCTGTTGTTGACGGCGCTTCTCCTCACCTTTCTGTTCGAACGGATCGGTTGGACGCTGGCTGCACTCGCGACGATCCTGCTATCCGCCTCTGCCGTGTTGATCGGTCTGTGGATCACCGGGATCGAGCTGGACATCTCCGCGTTGATGGGCCTCACCATGGTGGTCGGCATGGTCACCGAACTGGTGATCTTCTTCCTGGCGGAGATAGACGCGACCAGGCCGGTCGACCTGGCGACGCTTCGCGAGGCCGGCGCGAAACGGTTGCGCCCCATCCTGATGTCGGCGCTGATCGCGATCCTGACGCTCAGTCCCCTTGCGCTGGGCCTCAGCCGCGGGGCCGGATTGCAACAGCCACTCGCGACGGCGATCATCTTCGGGCTGATGGCGGCAGTGCCGCTGGTCCTGTTGTTCCTGCCCGCCGCGATGACCATTTTATCAAGGCTGGAACGCAACCAACCGGGCGCCATGCCGAAATAGCAGCGTGTTACCAAGCGTTTGGCCCGGTCTCGCGAAAGCGACAGCCCGCGCGGCGACGTGAGGCGGTCCAGCCCCTCGCATTGTGCCAAAGGCCGGGGACGCTGGCTGTCCGGTCGGCTCGACCATCTGGCCGAGGCAGGAGTGGAGTTCAGGGGACGAAGGGAACGTCGGCAGCCATGATCGAGGCGGCGCCGGGCAACGCCACAATGCGGGTCTGCGCCCCATAGTCATCAGTATGTCACAAGGGGCGTCTTTGGGAGGTCCATCTGCACCCTTGCCGACTCGGCTGGCGACAATTCAACGGATCACGAACGGCTGGCATCGAATGGGTGATGAGCAGGATATCATTTCGGCCTGGATCGGCAGGGAAATCCTGCCGCACGAAAGCGCCGTCCGCACCTGGCTTTCGCGCCGCTGGCGGAATATCGTAGATCCCAACGACGTGATCCAGGAAGCCTATTGCCGCATCGCCAGCATGGCCTCCGTCGATCATATCCGTAATCCCGCAGCCTATTTCCACCGAACCGCCCAAATCGTGGCGACGGACATCATGCGCCGTTCCGGTATAATTAATTTCACTTCCATGACCGAAAACGAATGGTCGAACGTCATAGATCATGATCCTTTGGCGGATCGGGCGATGGAAGCACATCAGGAACTCAGGCGCGTGAACGGGTTGCTCGCCGAATTGTCCGATACATGTCGCCAAGCGATTGAATTAAGACGGATTGAAGGTGTGTCACAAAGAGAGGCTGCCCAGCGCCTGGGCGTGAGCGAGGATGTCATACGGAATCACCTTGTGCGCGGCGTGCAAAAGGTCCTGAAAGTCATGGCGGCTCAGGACGCGCATCTGAGCGGCGATGAGCAAGAGACCGTCGAGCAGGAGGAGGAAGCGGTTGGCACCCCCCGGTCCCTCTAACAGCATCGACGATCAGGCCGCCTATTGGGCGGTGGAGGCGGCCTATAGCGAGATGTCGCCCGAAAGCCGCGCCGCACTGGATTCATGGCTGGCGGTGGACCCGCGCCATCGCGGGGCCTTTGCGCGGGTTCGTGCAGCCCTGCATGTGATGGAAGACGCGGTGATCGAGGCCCATTCGGCCCCGGCATCTTCGATGCCTGCCCCCTCAGTGCCTGCCCCTTCAATGCCCGTCGCTTCAACGTCCCTTTCCGACAACGACAATGATATTGCGGACGGGCATGCCGCGACCGCGCCGAATCCGTTGCGGAAAGGCTTTTTCCGGTGGGGCGGAAGAACTGTTGCGGGCGGTGCTGCGCTGGCCGCGTGCGTGGCGGCACTGGTGCTGGTTGGCGTGCCTGTTCTGGCGCCGTTCAGGCCGGCCGAGCGTGCCGCGACCGAGGAGGTCGTGACGCTCAAGGACGGCTCGATCGCGACCCTCCGCCACGAGGCAAAGATAGAAGTCATGTTGTCCGGCGACTTCCGCAGGATCACGCTGTTGAACGGCGAAGCCACGTTCAAGGTCGCAAAGGACAAGGCGCGGCCCTTCGTGGTGCGGTCCGGCAATGTCTATGCGCAGGCGACCGGGACCGTCTATTCCGTCAGCCGGGTCGGCTTGACCGGTGGGACCGTGAAGGTGACGGAAGGAAGCGTGCTGGTCTGGTCGCGCGACGAGCGCGATCAAGCGGTTCTGCTGCATGCGGGCGACGCCGTGACGCTCGATCTGGGGCCGATACAACCGCCCGCCTCCAAGGCGATGGCCTCGCCACCCCTGCCGCCACCCGAACTGGCGCAAATCTCGCTCGACAACGTGCCGATCAAGTCGGCCGTGGTCCGTTTCAATCGCGTCAACAGCACGAAGATCATGATTGCCGATCCGGCGATCGGAGACACCAGGATCGTCGGCCTGTTTGGCGCCAATGACGTTGAGCAGTTCGCACAAGCGGCCGCCATCTTGTCAGGCGGGAAGATCGAGCATGAGAAAGGAAGAATCGTAATAAAACAGAAATAAAAACGCCCAAAAAGATTAATTTATCCGGTTTGACCGAAATAAGGATCTCCCCCGTCAATAGGTTTGAGAGCATCAAACAGAGGGCAATCCTAATGAATTCTTTCTTCTTTCGGTCGGCTTCTTCGATGGCGGCAGTGGCCGTGGCGATCGTCCTTCCCGTGGCGGCACAGGCGCAGACCCGCAGTTTCAATATCCCCGCACAATCCGCATCGAGCGGTGTTCGCGAGTTTGCGCGGCAGGCTGGGATTCGGGTCATCGTGGCGGGCCGCGACACCGACGGGCACAAGACCAACGCCGTTCAGGGAAACCTCGACATGCGTGACGCGCTTGACCGGCTTCTTGCCGAAACGGGCCTCACCGTTCGATCCTTCGATGGGGGAGTCGCCATTCTAGGCGGCGCATCCGAACAGAGATCGGATATGGGGGAAGCGGCGTCCGATATCCAGGTCACCGGAACGCGCATCATCCGCAACGGCTACGACGCCCCCTCGCCGACGACCGTGTTGAGCGAAGAGGAAATCCTCCGGAGAGCCCCCGAGAACATCGCCGACTTTGTCACCTTGTTGCCGGCCGTTACGCCCGGCAATTCCCCTGCGCAAAACACGGGAACCACCGCTTCAGGCGCTGCCGGTGTCAATTCGCTGGATCTTCGCAACCTCGGCACCAACCGCACCCTGGTTCTGCTCGAGGGTCGGCGCCTGCCCGCCGCGACCATCAACGGCTCCATCGTCGACATCAACGTCATTCCCAATGCGTTCATCAAGCGCGTGGACGTCGTGACCGGCGGCGCCTCTGCCGCATGGGGGTCGGATGCCGATGCCGGCGTCGTGAACTTCGTGCTCGACAAGGAATTTACCGGCGTCAAGGGCAGGATGCAGGGAGGGGTCACCACCTATGGCGACCGGAAGAATTACACTGTGTCGCTCGGCGCCGGCGCCAAGTTCGCCGATGGTCGCGGTCATATCCTGTTGAGCGTCGAACATTCGCAGATCGATGGTATCGATGGCCTGCCCCGCTCCTGGTATACCGGATATCGGACATTCGCCAATCCGGACTGGACAGCAACCAATGGCAAGCCTCGATATCTTTCACTGGAGCATGTCGGTTACAGCGCGATAGCGCCGGGCGGTATCGTGACATCCGGACCGCTCCGTGGCGTGTATTTTGGACAAAACGGCACTCCAGGACAGCTTGATTTTGGATCGCTGCTCACGTCGTCAACCTTCGTTGGCGGGGACTGGAAATATACCGACTGGTCAAGCAATACCCAATCCTTCCTGAATGCAAACTCCCGCCAAAGCGCCTTTGCGCGCGCCAGCTTCGACCTGACGGATAATATTCAGCTATTCAGCCAGTTTATCTTTACACGTTCGCATGTGACCTCGGTTGCTGCGCCCACCATCACGACCAGCACCATTCGCCGCGATAATGCTTTCCTGCCCGCCAGCATCGGCGAACGCATGGATGCACTTGGACTCACCACGCTCAACATAGGGTCCTCGAACGCGGATTTCGGTGACAAGCGGTATGAAAGCAATCATTCGCTCTACCAATATCTTGTCGGTGCCAATGGATCGCTCGGCCTGTTCGGGAAAGGATTCACCTGGGAAGTTTCGGCATATCGCAGCATCAGCAAGATCGGCCAGGACTTCATGGTGCCTAAAAGCGCGGAATTTGCAAATGCGGTGGACGCCGTCCGCGGGCCAAACGGCGCGATAATCTGCCGCTCGACACTCACGGACCCCGGCGATGGTTGCGTACCGTATAATCGGATGGGCACGGGCGTGAACAATCAGGCAGCGATCGACTATCTGATGGGCACCGACTGGGTGCGCCAGACGATCCGCCAGGATGGCGTTGCGGGCACCCTGCGCGGAGAGCCGTTTTCAACATGGGCCGGCCCGGTATCCATCGCCACCGGCGTCGAATATCGCCGTGAGAAGGCCTATGGCACCGCGCATCCGCTCGGACTGGTCAATGGCTTCGCCAATGGAAACTACAAGCCGATCGAAGGCTCCATGGATGTGACCGAGGGATTTCTGGAGGTCGTCGTCCCGCTCATCAAGGATACCGTCTTCAAGTCGTTCGACTTTAACGGCGCCGTTCGCGGTACGGACTATAGTTCGTCCGGTTTCGTTACGACATGGAAAGCCGGGGTGACATTTGAGCCGATAGAGGATGTGAAGCTTCGATTCACACGATCGAGGGATATTCGCGCCGGCAACCTGTCTGAACTCTTCGCTGCCGGCTCCACGGGATCGTCCGCCATTTCCGATCCGTTCCTCGATGGCGAAGTATATACGACACAGCTGATCACAACAGGAAATCCGACGATCCGGCCCGAGAAGGCCAATACGATCACCTTCGGCGCGGTCCTCACGCCCCGTTTCATCCCGGGATTGTCCTTGTCCGCAGACTATTGGGACGTCAAAATCCGCGACGCGATTACTACGGTATCCGGCAGTTCGACGGTCGATCAATGTTTCAGGGGTATCCAGGATCTATGTGACAATATCGAGCGGGGCGAGAATGGCAAAATCCGGTATGTCTACACCCGCCCCGTCAATCTCGATCTTTTCTGGGCACGGGGTATCGACTTCGAGGCGAGCTATCGACTTCACTTGTCGGATATCGCGCCATCGCTTGGTTCAGGCACGCTTTCGTTCAGGGGACTCTTCACACTCAATCTGAAGAACGGCAGCGAAAGCGGATTGACCGGTGTCTTCGATTCCGCCTTGAGGGAGGGAGGCGCTCCGAAATACCGGTATCTTGCCGATCTTGCCTATAGAAACGGGTCGTTCAACGTGTCGCTGACCGGTCGCGGGATAAGTTCCGGCGTTAAAGACGCCACTTATATCGAATGCAGCACAAGCTGCCCGGGCGGAAACAATACCATCAACAATAATCATGTAGAGGGTGCATTTTGGCTTGATGCATCTGCGAGCCATGAAATCATAAAAGGCATCGAAGGCTTCTTTGTGGTCACGAACATCGCCAATCGCTCTCCCATAGCGGCGGCGGATGGTCCCGGATTCAGCACCGCGCAATTCGGATATAATCGTGCCTATTCCGACCTGGGTCGCGCCTTCAGGGCGGGCGTTCGTTTCAAACTCTAGATAACAGGCGAGAGTGGACGCGATTTCCGGGATTTATTCGGATGAAGCGCGTCCACTCTCGACCATCATGCTCCCGCCGAACATTCCTCCCTTGTGCTCATCCGTCGCTGATGGACCGGAGATTACCAATGAAGCGTAGAGAATTTGTGGCTGCCCTTATGCTGTCCTCGATCATGCCCCTCCATGCGGCGACCGCGCAGCAGCAGGTAAAGCCGGAGGTCGTGGAAACGCCGTTCAGGCAGCGATGGCCCGAAGCCCCTTATGCCCGCAACATCTGGACAATGAAGGTTTTCGAGGACCGGCTCTATCTCGGCACAGGGAATAGTTCGAACTTCGGCCCCTCCTCCAATGCAGGCCCCATTCCGGTCGTTTCCTATGACGGCGACAAGTTCACGGAAGAATATACTGTCAACGAGGAGCAGATCGCCCGTTTCTATCAAGCGGGCAATGTCCTGTTCGTTCCAGGGCATGACAGCCGCGACGACTGGTCATATGGCAACCTCTATCGCCGCGTCGACGGGCGCTGGAGCAAGCTGCGGAATATTCCCCACGGCATCCATGTCTACGACATTCGGCAATATGGCGGCCGCCTGATCGCGGCCGGCGGCGCCTATGACCAGCCCATTTCCGCCTGGATATCCGACGACAATGCCGAGACATGGAAGCCCGCCGCGCTCCTGCCCAATCCTGCACTGGCCGAAACGGTCACCCCTGCCGGCAGAATCGCGCGGGTCCTTGGCCAGCAGAGCCAGGTCGTCGGCAGATTCTGGACGCTGTTCGAGATCGGCGACACGCTCTACGCCAGCACGACCGCGCCGCTGGGGCGCACGCAAGACGATGCCCATCCCCGGATGGCGACGCTCTTCCGCTTCGACTCCGCACGCAATGGCTTTCAGCCTCTTGCCTTTGGCCACATGACCGCGCTGTTTCCCGGAGCGTCGGCCAATGGCGACCAGACCGGACTGGTCGAGCGTTGGGTCAAGCTCGGCAAGGAAACGATCTACATCGGCGGCTGGCAGCATAACGATCATCAATGGATTCCGAACGGCCTCTATGCGGCGACATCGCCCGAGAAAGCCCGTCGACTTCCTTTGTCGCCGGCCGAGCAGCCCTGGGACATCCTCGTCAAGGATGGCCGCCTTTACTGCCTCTCGGCCCGAGAGGAAGGGCCCGACCAGTTTCGCATCTCCGTCACGCGCTTCGACCGCACCCTCAAAAACGGAAAAGTGCTGCTGACGTTCGCCGCTCCCACCTTCGCAAGGTCGTTTGCGGTGTATCAGGGGCGCTTCTATTTCGGCCTGGGCTCGGAGACCGGTATCGGCGCCTCGCTTTCCGAGGCAACCGGCACGCTCCTGCGCACGCCTTTCATCCCATGAAGCGACTGCGGCTTGGCAGAGTTCGCACTCGGCCAAGCCCAGCTGCCCTACCCGCGCCTGAAACAACGGGGCGCTAAGATCGGAAACGCCAACTGCTCCAAGGGGATCAATTGGGCTTTTCCTCCAGAGGAGAATATGAATGGCTGATTTTCAACGCAGTTTCCTCCGGCGCCCTGCCAGAGTTTCCAAAGGCAGGCGATCCGCTGCAGCCCTTGCGCTGTCGACGGTGCTGCTTTGCGCAGGCGCCCCGGCCGAGGCGCGACCGGCCCGCAATGTGATCCTGTTCCTCGGCGATGCAGGCGGCCTGCCGACGTTGAGCGCCGCCGGCATCTATGCGCATGATCGCCCGCAGTCGCTGTTCATCCAGTCCATGCCGCATATCGGGCTGTCGGACACATCGGCGCTCAACCGCTGGGTCACCGATTCTGCGGCGGGAATGACGGCGATCGTTACCGGCCACAAGACAAACAGCGGCATGAACTCCGTCCTGCCCTCCGCCGACGGGACGACCGTCACCCCCGTGAAGACGATCCTGGAATATGCCGAGCAGCGCGGCCTTTCCACAGGGGTCATCACCAACATGCCGATCTGGGACGCGACGCCCGCCGCTTGCTATGCGCATGTCGCGAAGCGCACCGACAAGGACGAGATCTTCCGGCAGATGCTGGCCCCCCGCTATGGGAACGGCGTCGATATCCTGATCGGCAAGGACCGCGATGCAGCCGAAGCGGCGTTCGCAAAGGCTGGAACGACCGCCGCCCAGGCTTTCGCCGGCGCCGGCTATGTTTTCAGCGATGATCCATCGGTGCTGACGTCGCAAACGCGGCGGGCGGCGATCATCCGCAACGAAGACTTTGCCGCCATCCCCACCGTGGAAGCGGCCATCTCCAGCCTCAGCCGCAACAGGAAAGGCTATTTCCTGATGGTCGAGTGGGACATGCATACGAACAAGCTCCAGGACGGGCTTCGGCATGTCATCGAGATGGACGATCTGATCCGCAAGGTCAGCGCCATCGCCGGCAAGGATACGCTGATCCTGTTTGTCGCCGACCATTCCTATAACCTCAAATTGCTTTCGGGCACGCGCGACCAGCCATTGGCCGAGCAGATATCGGCGCGTCAGGCGACTTCAGGGGCTGAGGTGATTGCCGCCGACACAAAGGGCGCCCATGCAGGGGAAGAGGTCGTCGCAGCCGCAACGGGCCCCGGGGCGGAGCGCGTGAAAGGGTTCTTCCCGAACACATGGTTGTTCAACGTCATGATGGCGGCCTTTGGATGGAAAGCCGACTGACAGGTGGACCGTGCCGGAGACTCCAACGCCTGGGCGGGTGGAGCCTGTGTGAGCAAGACGACGAACATGTCTGTGCTGGAGGTCCGCAAGAAGGCCAGGATGATCCCGATGCTGCCTGCTTATGCTGTCGCATATTATGACATTGCGGAGAATCTTTTTGAGAATGGTATTGATCCGTCCCCAGGGCATGATCTTGGCTTCTCTCCTCGGGTGAACCCGTTGCGGGCGGTCAGGCGGGGCCTTTCGTAACAAATACCGGCTTCGGCTTAAGTTCGGCGCCGAGGTGCTTCTCGGCGCATTCCAGGCTGGCGCGGGTGATCTCGGCCGGCGACCTCGCGCCTGTCAGCGTCATCGTCACCTTCATGTCGGCGGCGAACAGTTCCAGCAGATGGGATACGCCTCGATGTCCGCCCGCCGCCAAAGCGTAGATATAGGCGCGGCCGAGAAGGACGCCTTTGGCGCCGAGCGCAAGCATGCGCACGACATCAAGCCCCGAGCGGACCCCCGAGTCGACCAGGACGGTAAGGTCGTCACCCACCGCATCGACGACATAAGGCAGTGCGCGGGCTGTCGGGCTCGCGCCGTCAAGCTGGCGCCCACCATGGTTCGAAACCACGATCCCGTCCGCGCCGAGGCGCACGGCGTCGCGCGCGTCCTGCGGATCGAGCAGGCCCTTGATGACCAGCTTGCCTTTCCAGCTTTCGCGAATCCATTCGAGATCGCTCCAGCCGATCGACGGGTCGAAATTGGCGCCGAGGAAGCCCATATAGTCGCTCATGCTCATCTTTCGCCCGGTATAGGCCTCGATATTGCCGAACGACAGCGGGCGGCCGAGCAAGCCGACGTCGAGAGCCCAGCGCGGGTGGACAATGGCCTGCATATATTGGCGGAGCGTCGCCGCCGGCCCCGACATGCCTGAATGGCGGTCGCGATAGCGTGAGCCGGGCACCGGCATGTCGACCGTGAAAACCAGCGTCTTCATGCCGGCCGCCCAGGCGCGCTCCAGCGCATTGTGCATATAGCCGCGATCCTTCAGCACGTAGAGCTGGGACCAGAGTTCTCCGCCCGCACCCCGCGCCACTTCCTCGATCGGGCAAACGGAGACGGTCGAAAGCGTATAAGGGACCCCGGCCGCTGCTGCGGCACGGGCGGCCTGGACTTCGCCGCGGCGGGCATACATGCCGGTGGCGCCCACCGGGCCGAGGGCGACCGGCATGGCCCATGTGCTTCCAAGGATATCGGTGTCGAGCGTGGGTGCGCCGACACCCTGAAGCACGCGCTGGCGGAGCGCGATGGCCTGCAACGCCTCGACATTGCTCTTCATGCTGTTCTCGGTCACGGCGCCGCCATCGATATAGTCGAACAGGAAGCGCGGGAGCTTGCGCCGTGCGGCCTCGCGATAATCGGTCGGAGCAGAAATGATCATCTCGTCTTTCCCTCGTTTGGGCGCAGCCAGGCTGTTGCGGGTTGACAGCGTCAATATCAAAGGAGGCTATATGAAGGAAATGAGATATCAGACTATATCCCAGTCGTCATGGGAATAGCCTTCCTGCTCAAGGCCCGATCTGGCCCTTCGCCATCTCCAGCCAGGCGCGGGCAGCATGGGAGACATAGGCGCCACGGCGCCAGACCATCGCCAGCCGCCACTCGGTTTGCTGCTCGGTCAGCACGAGCACGCTCACGCGCGCGCTGCGAGACTGTTCGGCAAGGAAGCGCGGGAGGAAGGCGACGCCAAGGCCGGATGCCGCCAGTTCGACGAGGAAGTCGACCTGGCTGCTCCGGGCGGTGACGACGGGCTCGAACCCGCGGCGGCGGCACGCATCGGCCACGAGCCGGTTGATCGCGAACCCCTCGGCGAACAGGATGAAGGGCAGGTCCTTCAGGGTGTCCATGTCCACGGAGGTCCGGCAAGCCAGCGGATGGTCCGCAGCCAGCACCGCCATCAGCGGTTCCCGCTTCACATCCTGCCAGTCAAAATCCTCTGTATCTGGCGGAACGGTGGCCGCCAGCTCCAGATCGCCGGAGCGGACCAGGTCGATCAGGCGATCTCCGCCATGTTCCGTCAGGCGCACCTCGATCCCGGGATAGGCGCTCCGGTAGCGCGCGAGCAGCGGCGCGAAAAGGCTGCTGCTGGCCACCGGCGCGAGTCCCAGCCTCAGGGTGCCGCGCGTCAATCCGCGCAGCTCGGCAAGCTCCGCCGACAGATTGTCGCGGTCCGCCAGCATCCGCACCGCGCGCGGATAGACGACCTCGCCGAGATCGGTCAGCCGCGGCGGATGTCCCGTGCGGTCGAGGAGCGGCGCGCCAAGCTCCTCTTCCAGCTGCTTCACGGCCTTGCTGACCGTCGACTGGGTGGCGAAGACTGCCTTGCCCGCCTGGGAGAAGCCGCCCTGCCGAACCACCTCTACGAATGCGCGTAATGTCCGGAACTCCATGAGCATTCCATAGCAGAATGAGTACCAGCCAGAATAGTCGTTCCGGCTATTTTCGGCGAAAGGCCGGGCGGGCCTGATGCTGTCGAGGAAAGCGCATGGCAAGCAGCGCATTCACTGCTCCAACGCCGCGCCACCCGGCGCGCGCGGCGTGCAATAACGAGCGTCCATTCGAAGAGCGCCTGCGGGTGGATTGGGCCGGTATCTCGACTGCACGCCCATGCCCGCCGACGGCATATGGTGCCGCCGTCGGGGTTTGCCGCATGCCGGTTCCTCAGCCGCTCAAGCCTCGTCGAGCGAAGAACCGGTGCCGGATGCACCCTGCGCTGAGCGTCGACGCTCTCTCAACGGGTGCCGATCCTGGCTGCCTGGAAACGCTCCTTGAAATCGTCCAGGGGAAGCGTGAATTCTTCCTCGGCGATGAATGCGGCATCGGAGAGCTGGGGTTTCTCCGCCGCCTTGTAGAAAGCCGAATAGGTCGGCAGCCGGTCGGCAGTCGACTTGTAGTGCGTCGAATAGGTGCGGACGCGCACGGTCGGCGTGGCGGCCATCAGGTCGAACCGCATGAGCCGCAGCCAGCCATCACCCAGACCCACCCGCGACTTCGCGCGATCGGGCGCGATGGCGATGAAGGCCTGATGCCGCTCCTGATAATCGGCCATGATCTGGTAGACCTTGTGGCCGAAGCGATTTGTGTCGACGCGGCGCGATTGCCCATATTGGTGGCCGCTCAGCACCATGAAGACCTGGTCCTCGCGCGACACGAGCTTGGTCCAGACATCCTCGGGATTGTTGTGGGCCGGGTCGACGGCCTTGAAGTCGACGGCCGCCATGGGCTCGCGATCGCCTTTGGGGTTGAGATGGTCGTGCGTGGAGATGATCGTCGGCAGGCCCGGATGCGCCTTGATCACGCCCTCGGCCCAGCGGAGCACGTCATCGGCCGGCGCCATCTCCAGCCCGATATGAAGGAAGCGATAGCCGCCGGCGGTGAACAGCTGCGCGCTGTCCGCACCGTCATGATAGCTGGCGACATACCAGTCCTTGCCCTTGAAGAAGGGCGTGTCCGCGCCGAAGACAGAGGTCCAGTTCTTCAGGCCGCCATAGGCGAGCATGCCATAAGGGAAACGGTTGTTGCCCGGGTTTCCCGGATCTTCGGCCGGCGCATAGCGGGCGTCGGACCAGTTGGCGTCATAGTCGTGATTGCCCGGCACCACCGAGAAGGGCAGCTTGCCCGCGACGATCTGATAGGCATGGCGGGCGATCGGCATCTCCACCGTGCGCGTGCGCGGATCGGGAACGATATCGACGTCTTCCAGGAATTTGTTCGCAATGGCCTTGAAGCCGCGCGCGCGATGCTCCGCGTCCATCCGTTCGGTGGGATGCTCCCAGACGTCGCCGACCGCCGTGGCGAACGCGATGTCGCCGCCCTGCGACTGCGCGTTGCGTGCGATATAGTCCATTTGGTCATAGAGCAGTTCGCGCGCGTCGAACGGAAAGCCCTCTTCGGTCTGGTGGGTGAAGTCGGTATAGAATTGCGTGTCGGGAATGACCGCGACGGTGAAGGAGCCGTCCTGCGCATGCAGGGCGGAGACGGGGATCACCGCCAGGATGAACGAAGCCAGGGTGACGGCGGATTTCCGGATGATCATGGGCTTCTCCTCAGAAATCGAAGCGGACGCCGCCGCCGATGGTTCGGGGCGCGCCGGCCAGGCGTGACGTGGCGGTCAGATCGGTGAAATAGATCCGGTCGGTCAGGTTGCGGGCATAGACGAACAGGGTGATCCGCTGCTGTGTGAATGCGAGATCCATCCGCGCGTTGAGGAGCGTATAGCCGGGGGCGTGCCCGCCTTCATTATTGTCGAGCCGCTTATATTCGCTGCTCTTGCGCCTCGCATCGACCGCCGCGGTCAGGTTCCAGCCCCGCCCGCTGTCGTAATTATAGGTGAGTTGCGCATTGCCGGAAAAATGCGGCGCGGCCGGAAGATCATTGCCAAGGTTCACCGCGACCAGATTGGGGTTGGACGAATCGAACGCCAATATCCTGGTGCTCAGCAGCGTGGCGCCGCCATCGACCGACAACCGGTGCGGGCCGGACTGCACAAGCGTCATCCCCGCCGCGATATCGACACCATAATCCCGCGCCTTGGCGACATTGGTGCGGATATTGGCGGTCGTCTGCTGCCCCGCGAAGATCTGGGTCGTATTGGCCTGGAGATTGTCGAAGTCGTAGTAGAAGGCATCGACGTTCAGGAACAGGCCGTGCGTGCCGGCGATCTTGAAGCCACCCTCATAGGCGCGGACATTCTCCGACTTGAACGGCAACGCTTCCGGCGTGCTGAAGATCGACGAGCCGTCGAAACCGCCCGCCTTGTAGCCGGTGCCATAGGAGACATAGATGTTGCTGTTGTCCGAGGGACGATAGGACAGGGTCAGGCGGCCCGAGACATTATCGTCCGAGAAGTCATTGTCGAAGACCACCGGAATGCCGGGCACCGCCGCCTTTGCGGTGGAGATGCCGAACGGATCGACATCGATGGTCGAACCGGCATAGTTGGCGTCGTCCTTCGTATATCGCAGGCCGCCGGACAAGGTCAGGCGATCGAGCAATTTCCAGTCCAGCTGGCCGAACGCCGCCTTGCTGGTGCGCGTCTGGGCATAATCGGTGAGGAGATTGGTGCCGAGCACGTCGAGCGCGAGCAGGTCCGTCCGGAAGCTGATGCGGTCATGGATATAATAGCCGCCGACAACCCATCCGATCGGTCCTGCGTCATGCTGCGACACGCGCGCCTCCAGCGAATGCTGGCGGATATGGTCGGAGAAGTTGAAATCCAGATTGCGCTGCGGCGAGCCCGTGCCTTCGCCCTCGAAATAGCGCTTTCCATCCTGGTAGCCGGCCACGAGCGCAAGATCGATGCTGTCGGTCAGCTTCTGGTCGAGCGAGGCGGAGACGCCCCATATGTCGATCCGCTTCTTCTGCCGGCGGTCGGAATAGAATGTGTAGGGATCGTTATCGGGCTCGATCCAGCCGCTATTGGCCACGCCGCCGCGCGAATCCTGCTGGATCGGCTCGCCGCGATCGCGGCTGCCGAACAGCTTGACGATCAGCTTGGTGCCGGAAGACGGCTCGATATCGAGCGTGGCGCGGCCGGCATAAAGATTGCGGTCGCCCCAGCCATTCTGCTTGCCCGGATCGGGAACCGGCCCGACGACCGAGTAATAGACCTTGCCCGCGAACGCGCCGGCGCCCTCGGCGGTCTGATAGCCCCCGCCCTGGTCCACCGTTCCGGCGAGCCGAAGACCGACGCCCTGGGCAATCGGCAGGCCGACCGCGCCCTCGATCCGGTAGCGGCCATAGCTTTCGACGGAAGCATCGGCATAGCCGTTGAGCACATCGCTCTTGCTGCGCGTGATGAGGTTGATGACCCCGCCCGTGCTGTTGCGGCCATAAAGCGTGCCCTGCGGCCCCTTCAGCACCTCCACGCGGTCCACGTCGAAGAACGGGACCGTCTGGAAGACGTTGGACGCCTGATAGATGTTGTCGACGTGCATGGCCACGGACGAGCTGCCGTTCGGCCGATAATCGTCGGTGGCGCCGACGCCGCGGATGCTGATCGATCGCGATGCGCTGCCACCGTAATCCGAGTTCACGCTGACGCCGGGGATCTGGTCGACCAGATCCGCAAAGCTCGTGACGCCATGTTTCTCGATCCGGTCGCCACTCAGCACGCTCACTGGCGCGGCGACGGACACCAGCGTCTGCGCGCGCTTGGACGCCGTGATGACAATGTCGTTCGGGCTACGGTCGGCGGACTCTTCCGGCGATTGCGTTTGCGCCAAGGCAGGAAACAGGTTGCCAGACAGGCCCGTAGTTGCCAACATGACGAGAAGATATTTCATTGGGGCGACGAGTTTCATAAGTAACTCCGTATATATAGAGATAAAATTCAGGATATCGGATCAGATTGCATTGAAATCATGAAGGATTATTCCGTTGTTGCTTACAACAACGGTGGAATGAAGATATGGAACCTCATATTATTATGAGAGACTTGCGATACAGCTTATGATATGACCTATCGACTAAAAAATCTTACTCACAGTCTAGTTTTTTGATATGACGAGATCATGACAGTGTCGAATTTTCTGGATCAATGGCGCCAACTGCCCGCGCTTCAGCGCGATCGGAGGAGCGCCGATCCGCTGGGCAAGCAGGAACGCACGCGTCGGCGCCTGCTGGGCTTTGCGATGCAGCTCTTTGCCGAAAAGGGTTACGAGCCCACAACGGCGGCGGACATTGCCGCCGCCGCGGGTGTGTCCCGCGCGACCTTCTTCGCGCATTTTCCGACCAAGGCCGCCTTGCTCGGAGAGATAAGCCGCACGCTGGCCGAACAGTGGGCGCTGGAGCCGGCGCCGGCGGACGAACAGCTCGGGGAACGGCTGCTCCGTTTCGTCACCTTCCTTTTTCGCGAGAGCGAATCCAACGCCATCACCAACGCCCTCCTCGCGGATTTCGTGACAACCTATGGCGATGACATGGGCGCGGGCAGCGGCCTGGGTTCGGTCCATCACTGCACCGAGCAGATGATCCGCGATCTCCAGGACGGCGGCCTGTGGACGCGCGCATGGTCGGCCGAAATGCTGGCGCACTTCCTGCTGATCACCTTCAACCGCGTCAGGCCGGAACTCGAACATCTGAGCCCGAAAGACGCGGCAATCGCCATGATGGACCTGCTATCGTTGGGCGTGAGCATCGAGCGAACGCAAAGAGCCGTCAGCCCCCCTTCCGAATAAGCGGCATCCGCCTGACGGAAAACGCTGACGCGCTCAGGACCGAGCGCGACGGCGTGGCATTGCGGATGACGAGCCCGCGGCTGTCGACGTCAACGGCATGATCGAGGCGCCGCCGACCAGTTGCTCCTGTCCCCGAGGCCGACCGCCGTGGAGTAATCGGTCGCTGCAGGCGTCCGGCTCCCGTTCCTGGCAGACGACCTGTTCGTGAACTTCCACGCCGAACGCTCGGAGACGGACTTCCACGTCTTGACGAAGCCCCCCGGAAGGGGGTCGGCGAGGCTGACTATTCAAAGCGGAGAAGGACCCCGGATCGCGTCGAACGGCAGCTTATAGGAACATATCTGTTGCAGCAGAATGACCAAAACCGAGCGCTCAGCAGTTCATCCGCACTATGCGTCGCATAGTGCCGAAGCAGCCACTGCATCGGCCTGCACAAAATTGCGGGGGCAGCATGCGCTTTCCTCAAGCCTGCTGAAATCTGCCCAACATCCATTTGGCCCGGCCGTTTCAGCCGGGCCACCCCATCAGGACGCTTGTCAGGCACAGGGTGGAGATGAACACAACCAACGGCCAGAGCGATTGTTTCGTCAGAGCCCCGACCTGCTGGCCAAGCCAGGCGTCCGTCAGCAGGCCTGAAAACCTCAGACCGATCTTCGACGTGGCAGTGAACCAGCCATAGCTGCGTGCGGCCATCGCCTGGTTTCCCTCCAGCCCAAGACGCGACAGAAGCTCGGAGAAGGCGGACCAGGCAAGCAATCCGACACCCCCAATGGACTTGCCCAGCACCGACAGGACGACAATCGTGCCCACTATCCCTTGCGCGATCGCTACCAGCAGCGGCCAGCGCCGCACAGCGTAAAATCCTCCTTGCAACCGGGGCGAATATGTTCGTTCAGATTTGGCTGGGCAGTCGCTGGCGATCAAGATTGCTCCAGGTCGCGACAATGGCCGGTAAAGCTTCTCTACTTGCCGATCGTTGATGTCACAAAGATGACATAAGACATATTCACTTAAATGAAGCAAAAAATTCATATAAAAGTCATTTTATGATAAAAGAAATTACATTTCTGCAATGTAACATTGCAGAAATACAGAGACGCCAATGGAGCGCTTCCAATTGCACGGGGGCTTCATCATGTTTTTCCATCAAGCACGTCTGTCCGGGCGCATTCCGACGGCCACCGCATTTCTTGCGCTGAGTTTTGCTCTCACCGCAAACGCTGCGACGGCTGCTGAGGCGGTTCCCGCCGAGGCAGCGGCCGACGACGCAGGGTCGCTGGCAGAGGTTGTTGTTACCGCCGAAAAGCGGCCACAGAACCTGCAGAAGACGCCGATATCGATCTCGGTGCTGAGCGGGGATGATCTGGTCAATCGCCACGTCCAGTCGCTGACCGATCTTGGCGACGGTGCGATCCCGTCGCTGCGCGTCGCGCCTTTCTTTTCGCGCCCCGGCGCGTTGATCGTCAACGTCCGCGGCGTCGGCGTCTTGTCAGACAGCAATCAACCGGCGCGTGACCAGGGCGTCGGCATCTATATCGACGGTGTCTATCAGGGCCGCCCCCAGGGACTGGGCGCCACGCTCTACGACGTCGAGAATATCGAAGTGCTGAAGGGCCCGCAGGGCACGCTCTTCGGTCGCAACACCGAAGGCGGCGCAGTCAACATCGTCACCAAGCGGCCGAGCGGCGAGTTCAAGATGAACAGCACCGCCGGCGCCGGCAATTTCGGCAGCTACAAGGGCGAAACCCATATCGACCTGCCGGAATTCAACGACATCAGCATCAAGATCGACGCCGTCGTCAGTCACCGTGACGGGCTGATCAAGAACCCGCTCGCCAGCGCATCGGACTTCAATGGCTATGACAAGCGCGGCGTCCATGCCGAAATGCTTTGGAAGCCGCTGCAGAACTTCACCGTCGACCTGGCGGGCGACGCATCATATGACGCGACCACCACGCTATATCAGCAGCTGCTGGCGCCCGGCACCAACAAACTTGCCGCCGCCGCGGTGATCCAGGATCACCGCGCGGACACCGCCGCTGTCGGTTCACCCCAGCAACCCAGCATCGGCAAGTCGAAGGGCGTCCGCCTCAATCTCGAATGGCAGGCAGCGCCGTCGCTCATGCTGAAATCGATCTCGTCCTACCGAAAGCTCACTCAGAGCCAGTTCGACAATGGATCGGGTGCCACGGCGATGCAGCAAGCGCTGACCACGGCAAACCCGACCGGTAATTTTACCGGCTTCGCCTTCTCCCGCTATAGCCTCGCTTATTTCAAGCAAGATCAGGTCAGCCAGGAATTCCAGGCGATCGGCGACTTCGGCGACCAGTTGAAATACGCCTTCGGCGCGCTCTTCTATCAGGAAAAGGTGACCGACAACGCGCAGGCCTTCAACACCAATACATTCACGGACGCCGCCGGCAGCGCCTACACCATAGCCAATATCGATCCCGCGACGCAGCGCATCGATCGCGCCAGCCATGTGAAGACCACCAGCATCGGCGCCTATGGTCAGGCAACCTATACGCCCGCGCTGATGGACGACATGTTCCACCTGACGGTCGGCGCCCGGTTCACGCGGGACAAGAAGGTCGGCTCGCTGTTCATCGTCAACAATGCGCCGCCGGTCATTCCGATCAACGGCATCAATGTCTCCGGGCCGATCGGCCTCGATTCGTCCTGGTCGCGGGTCGATCCGCT
Source organism: Sphingobium aquiterrae (assembly GCF_037154135.1). Taxonomy (NCBI): domain Bacteria; kingdom Pseudomonadati; phylum Pseudomonadota; class Alphaproteobacteria; order Sphingomonadales; family Sphingobiaceae; genus Sphingobium; species Sphingobium aquiterrae. Next base: position 9,825 of record NZ_JBANFL010000008.1, on the reverse strand, counting down.
GATCAACCTCTCGGTCGATCTTTCGCGCGACATGCATGTCTATGGAAAGTGGAGCACCGGCTACAAATCGGGCGGCGCCAATTCGCGTGCGCTGGACTATGAGCCCTTCAACCCGGAAACGGTCTCGATGTTCGAGATCGGCGCCAAGACCGAATTTTTCGACCATCACGCGCGCTTGAACGTGGCGGCCTATTACGGCCACTACAAGAATATCCAGCTCGACTTCAGCGGCCTGTACGAGGATGTCGTCAACGGCGTGCGCGTCGCGACAACGCGCACGACGACCAACACCGTCAACGCACCCGGCACCGGCAAGTTGAAGGGTGTGGAGGCCGAGCTTACCGTCGCCCCGGTGACCGGTCTGACGCTGACGGGAAGCTACTCCTACAACAGCGTGAAGATTCCCGACACGCTCAACCCCTTCCCACAGACGGGCGGCGTTCTCATCACCGTTCCGATTCCGATCTATCAGGTCTACACACCGGAGCATTCGGCGAGTGGCGCGATCGATTATGAAGTGCCGATGGACGGTTTCATCATCCGCGCCCATCTCGATGGGGCTTATGACTCGGGCTATTATGGCGCCTACACCGACTCGGCCTATAATCCGGTGACCCGCGCAGTCACCTTCAAGCAGCCCAAAGGCGATTCCGGGCTGATCTTCAACGGAAGACTCTCCCTGGCCGACATCGACCTTGGCGGCAACGGCACCAAGCTGACCATCTCGGCCTGGGCGCGCAACCTGTTCAATGAGGAGCATGTCTTCCTGAAGTCGGGCGCGCCCACGAGCGGCTTGGCCGGCTTCTTCAACGACGCGCGCACCTTCGGCGGCGAAGTCAACATGAAGTTCTGACCATAAAGGCGGCAGGCGGGCGTCATCCAGTGTCGGGATGGCGCCCGCCCCCGCCTGAAACGCATGCAAGGATCATGATATGATGACCAGATGTTCCACGATGCTCCTCGCCCTGGCGACAATATCCGTCAGCCAGTCGGCCATGGCCGGAACCGTTGACGGGGCGCAGGCGGAACGTACGGCGGCCGGGGCGTTGTCAATCGAATGGAACGACCGCGATCCGGTCGATGTCTTCATGACGGACAATCCCGCAGGCGGGATCTCGCAGGCCAAGCTGCTCTCGGACAATGATCGTGACGGCCGCTATGTTCTTCCCGCCGCCGGGGTCGAACGCCGCTATTTCCTGTTGCGCGACGAGAAGACCAAACGCGTGGTCACGGTTGCCGAACGGCTGTTGCCGCTGGAACATGGGTCCAATTTCCGGGATATTGGCGGCTATCCGGGCGCGGGCGGAAAGCATGTCCGCTGGGGACTGATCTATCGATCGGGCGCTTCGGCGATGTTGAGCGATGCAGACATACAGCAGGTACAGGCGCTGAGGCTGAAGGAATTGGTCGATCTGCGGTCGAGCGAGGAACGTGTGCTCGCCCCCACACGGATCGATGGCGTGCCCTACACCGCGGTCGGCTATTCCATGGCGGCCGTGCTGAAGCCCGCCGGCGGCAGCGGCGAAATCAAGAATGGCGGCACGATCTACCGCAATTTCCCGACCTTCCTGGCCCCCCAGCTTCGGATCGTGTTCGATGGCCTGCTCTCGAACAAGGGGCCGATCGCTTATAACTGCTCCGCCGGGCAGGATCGCACCGGCTTTGTGACGGCAATGATCTTGAGCGCATTGGGAACCCCACGCGACGTGATCATCCAAGACTACCACCTGTCGACGAAATATCGGCAGCCGGTGAATGAAATGCCCAAGATCAACCTGGCGGCACATCCGAACGATCCTGCCGCTGCGCTCTTCGCCAAATATCAAGACGATCCCCATGCAGCGGTAGCCCAGCCATTGAAGGAAGCGGATGGAACGCCATTCCTGTCGTCCGCCTTCGACGAAATAGACAAGCGCTGGGGCTCGGTAGACGGCTATCTCGAAAAGGAGATCGGGCTCAACAAGGTGGACATCGCCAATCTGCGCCGGATCTACTTGCAGTAGCCAGCCATGACCCGGATATATCGCCTCAAGGCAGATATCGGTTATCAGTGCAATCTGCCGGAAGCGTAGATGAGCGCTGCAATGGAGCCGACGCCGGAAACGCGCATCAGGCAGGCGCAGATCGGATCGGCGACGGCGCGCGCTTCCGGCAAGCGATTATAGGCGCGCAACCGCCCCTCGATCAACGCCATGGATGTAATGGGCGGGGCGAGCAAGACGTCCAGATCAGGCCGCTGGCGTTAAAGCACGGCCAAGCGTTCAGCACGCTTGCCGGAGATTCTGGCCGAACCCAGGCGCAGACCAAACAGCTTCAAAAGCCCGCGCAACTGGTTGATCATGGCAGTATGCGATGTGACCAGCTGGGCACGGCTGCATATGGCAGCGCGGTCGACATGTGCGGCGGAGGCCTTGATCGCTTCATTACCTTCCGAAAGAACGAGGGCCTGGGCGGATGGACGTCAATCGCGACCTGAAGGCGCTGCGCGGGAGCCTGAGCCATGGCTGGAAGAACGAGCTGATCACGTCCATGCCGTTCGTCCATGACGTCGACCCCAAAGACCGAGCGAAGCCTCGCAACCTTGTTTACACGCCCGAGCGCGTCGCTGCGCTGCTTGAAGTGGCTGCGCGCCGCGAAGATCGGCATCATGTCCCGCTTCTACATCCTGATCGCGATGAGCACATGCGGACGGTCTGAGGCGATCCTCGATCTTGATGCCTCGCAGATCCGCGACGGGCGTATCCACTTTCTCGCCGACGCGCGCGGCCAGACGAAGAAGCGGCACTCGACAGTCCCAGTCGCGCCGACGCGCGCGCCATGGCTTGAGGGCGTCAAGGGCAAGGTCATCGTGTCACGTGTGCCGAAGCTGGAGAAGAACTGGGCAGTGCCAAGCATGCCGGAATATTATGAGCGGCTATGCTACGACCTTCGCCGCGCGTTCGAATCGGCCTGATCGAAGCAAGTATCTGCCGCGAGATGTTCGGCGCAGATGCCAATCAGCTGTTCCACCCGATTCGCCGCAAGCTCGGCGTGCCAGAAGGCCAGATCGATGCCGCGGCCGGACATCTTGGCGACAGCACCGGCAAGCGCAATTACAGGCACTTGCGGCCAGACTATTTGTCAGAGCTGATGAATGCGGTCGAGGATTACTGGTCCGAGATGACGCGCCTGACTGCTATCCATTTGCGGTCCCAACACGACCCAAAATCGTCTCATTCGCCTCTGCGTCGGCAGCCGCGAGAATAAAAACAGATAATTCCAATGGTTTGTGATAGTGCGCCGCGCTGGATAAAACCGATAACTATGTGACGCACTGCCTACTACGCTAGAGCCGCCTCCTGCCGCATTCGTCCGCCCTATGCCGCCCGCACATGCTGTCGCGCACTATGCCCTTGCGGAAGACTTTGGTGTTGAGAATAGCATTGATCTTTCCCTACGGCGAGGTTTGACCGATTGCAGAGAATGACGGCTTAACGACATACAGCCCCGAGAAAGCTATCACGATTGCAGTGCGATCCCGACAGCTTGGTTTGCGTGCAGCGATACTGTCACAAACCGATCATATAGGCTCGCGCCGATGGCGGTCACCACCTCTCTCCTGCGGGCGCAACGGGCAAACCTATTGCAATATGTGGGGCGGCAGGTTCGCGACTCCGTGCTGAGCGAGGACATCGTTCAGGAGGCATATGTCCGCCTTCTCAGTTTCGAGGCAAAGCCCGAGAGCAAGGTCAAGGATGCTCCAGCGCTCCTGCGCCGCATCTCGCTAAACCTGGTACGCGACCATTTCAGGCGCGCGAAGCATATCTCGCTGGCCGAACTGTCGGAAGCGATCGCCTGCCCGTTGCCCACCCCCGATCAGCAGTTGGAGCGCAAGCAGCTTGTCGATCTGGTTTTCGAAATTCTAAAGGCCATGCCTCGCCTGCGTCGTGAGGTATTCATGCGCCGCCGCGTCAATGGCGAGTCCGCCGGCGAAGTGGCTGACGCATTGGGTCTGTCGCCCAGCGCCGTGAGCAATCACGTGGCGCGGGCAATTCTGAATTTGGATGCAGCGATTGAAAAGGTCGAACAGCGTGGCAGCCGTTAACGAGATCGACCCGATCAAGTGGGAAGCTGCGCAATGGGTTGAGCGTCGTATGGACGATGGTCCGTTCGACGATTCCGCCTTCGGAGACTGGATCGCGGAAGATCCGCGCCATCAGTCGGCGTTCGACATCATGTGGCGCCGGATCATGGGGCCGGAATTGGGCGTCGCCCTTCACGACTATGGCCGTCGCAAGGCTGCGCGGCGCACGGCGCTGGCCAGTGTGGCAGCCGTCCTGATGGTTGTCGCTGGCGGCTATAAGGCAATGCCGTTCGTAGTGCTGCAACTGACAACGCCGACCGAGTTCGCAGCGGCCGACGGTACGGCTCGCGAGATCAGCCTTGAAGATGGCACCCGCCTGACCCTGGGCGGCGGTGCCAGCGTCAAGGTTCGTTATACAGGCCATGACCGGGTCATCGAACTGAGCCAGGGCGCCCTGTTCGCCCATGTGGTCCATGATGAGCGCCGGCCTTTCAGGATCGAAACGGGCGATGCCGAGATAGTCGACATCGGAACCAGCTTCGAGGTTGTGAGCAAGCCGTCAAGCGTGCGTGTGACGGTCGCTGAGGGCATCGTCGATTTTGCGCGCAGCGGTTGGTTCCGCACGCCGGTCAGGCTCGATGCCAACGAGGCTGCCCTTCTCGATCAGGCGGGGTTGAACCGACTACCCAATGTCGGAGCTGGTGATGTTGCGCCATGGCGCGGCGAATGGGTCGAATATAAGGGGGAGACGCTTCGCGAGGTTGTGGCTGATCTACGGAGCCTGTCCCCCGTTCCCATCGAAATCGCCAGCCAGCGTCTTGGCGATCAGCCGGTGAGTGGACGGATACGGCTTACCGACCCGATGGGTCAGTTAGAAAATCTGTCAGTCATCCAGGGATTCAACATCCGTAAAACTGAAGATCGCATCATAGTTTACTAATTGAAAATCCATTTCATGATAGTGAACTCAATACGTCATTAAAATGTAACAATAAAAATTGTGAAATATCGAAAGGAGTAGCGTCTTTGGTTTGAACTCGTTTATTTTGAACAGGGGATTACCAAAGTGTCTGCAATACAAGGTTCGCTTCGCATCAGCGTCGCTGCGTTCGCTCTCGCCATCGGCACCGTTTCGCCCGCCATCGCGCAAAGCAGGATCAGCCTGCCTTCCGCCAGCCTCGAAGACTCGCTCAACCGGCTCTCGCGCCAAGCCGGTGTACAGATCCTCGTCAACCAGACGCTGGTGAAGGGCAAAAAGGCTTCCGCAATCAGCGGCGCGGCATCGGCCGAGTCCGCCCTTCATGATCTGCTGCGCGGTTCGGGCCTGACCTATGAGAAGCGCGACGGCACCTTCCTTGTCGTTCGTGGCGGCAGCTCCAGGCCTGCCCAGGTGGCAAGCGCCGCTTCCATGGCGACTACGGCAATGGCGTCGGAGCCGGAAGACGAGCCTGCCAACGAAATCATCGTCACGGGTACGAAGAAGCGCCTGAGCGCCTCGCCGCAGGATGAGAAGCAGATGTCGATCGCCTTCGTGGCGACGGTCGGCTCGGAGGAAATGGCCAAGCGTACTGACACCAGCGTCGTTGCGGCGCTGGAGCGCCTGCCCGGCGTTGTGCGTCAGCGCGGTACGCAGACCTCGCAAGCCTGGTATCCTGCGATCCGTGGCTTCTCAGGTTGGTATAACAGCGTGTCGATCGATGGTGGCATGCTTTACCTCTCGACGCGTAATCAGCGCGGCGTGCCGCTCGACTTCATCCCGACCGCCGTGGTGAACGAGTTGGTCGTCAGCAAGACCGTCACGCCGGAAATGGATGCAAACTCCATTGGCGGCCACATCGATGTGCGCACGCTGCGCTCGTTCGACAATGACGGTCAGCCGCTGACCATGCTCGACACCCAAGGGGTATTCTACTCGCAGCCCGGCTCGCTGAACAACGCCAACCCGTCCTATGCCATCAACGGCGTCATCAAGCGGACCTTTGGCCCGGACGGCAATTTCGGCTTCGTGCTCGGCGGTTCCACCCACAAGGATCAGTATAGCGAAAAGATCAACAATTCCTCGGGCTTCGTGCAGCGCGATGGCGTCGACATCCCCTCAGGCAATTTGCAGCGGGGCAATTACAACAGCCGCGCCCATGGCCTCAGCCTCATGGGCAAGCTCGAAGGCCGTGGCGACAAGTGGTATGGCTATGTGGCCGGCAACTACTTCCGGGAGCGCATCTGGCGCGACCTGACCCGCTCGAACGTCTCGATCGTTCCAGCCAACGTGACGAATGTGGCGGACGGCACAGGCAGCTTCACCGGCGCAACTCCGACCGCGCTGTCGCAGATTTACTACAACGACCGCAAAGTCTTCTCGGTTCGCGGTGGTTTGGAATATCAGACCGGCGAAACATCGAAGATCGTCGCCAACGCATCGTATCTCGATGCCAATTTCGGCGAAGGCTTCTGGACGGGCGGCTCTTTCACCCCGGGCACCGTGTCGGGCACCTACAACGTCACTGACCGTACCCCGGGCACGACGATCTCCAGCGCTGTCAATCTGAACGATCCCACGCGGTGGATGCAGGCTGCGGGGACGGTTGCCACCCAGGAAGAATACCCCCTGTCGACGAGGATCGTCACCGGCAGGATCGAGTTCAAGTCGAACAATTTCGACTTCTCGGACGGCATCGGATTCGATGTAGGTGTCGATTACCGTCGCATGTGGCGCAAGCTCAGCCAGTATCAGGATCGCTCGGTCCTGGCATCGGCGATCAACGTCGGCCAGGTGCTGGATGACCGCTCGACGTTCAATGGGGCAAATCCCGCTGCACCGATCTACATCGACCAGAACAAATATTATAACCTGATGCGCTCGCTCGGCACGACGACGCGCGTCTATAACGACACGGCTAATTACGATCTTGACGAAACCGTGATCGCGCCCTTTGCCGCACTCTACTACACCACCGAAACATTCCGTGTGATTGCCGGTGTTCGCTATAACATCACCGACTATGACAACTCGGTCGCCACCATAACCAACGGCGCGATCACCCCGCTGAACACGAGCCGCAGGCTTCCATATCTGCTGCCCAACGTTCAGGGTTACTACAATCTCGGCGGTGGCTTCCGCGTCCGCGCCGCCTACACCGAAACGACGGCGTTGCAGAACTATGGCGACTTCGCGACCGGCATCACGACAAACGTTGACGGCAAGGGCAATCCGTACGTCCAGGGAGCAAACCCACTGCTCAAGCCTCGACTCTCGTTCAACGAGGACGTGAGCCTCGAATGGTATGGCGACAAGGGCTATGTGTCGCTGGGATATTTTCACAAGACGGTGAAAAACGAAGCGGTGAGTATTCGCCAGGAGAACTACGATTCCAATGGCGTGCTGATATCGACCACCCAGCAGCCGGTCAACGCAGGCAGCGCCAATGTTCATGGTATCGAGTTCGAAAGCCAGATCCGCGACCTGACGGGTATTTCGCCATTGCTTCGCGGCCTGACGGTCGATCTCAACGGTGCATGGTTCGCCTCTACGACCGACCTGCTGGTCAGCCAAGGCGTTACCCGGTCCCTTGATGGTTTCCGACAGCAGCCCAAATGGGTAACGAACCTGATCCTGACCTATGACAACGGCCCGTTCTCGGCCTCGCTGATCGGGATGACCCGCGGCAAGGCGCTACTGTCGATCACATCCACGCCAGCAACTGACGTTTACCTCAAACCGTTTAGCACGCTTGATGCCAAGATCGGCTACCAGCTGACCCGCAACGTCAAGCTGTATGCCGAAGGCCGGAACCTGACCAACTACTGGTACAAGGAAGTCACGGGCGTGAACTCCGACAAGATTTCCACCGCGATCCAGGGCGGCCGCACGTTCATCGTCGGCGCCAAGATGACCTTCTGAAATTAGAGTCTGGCTGGAATAGCCTCCCTGATGACCTGGTCGGCGTCCTCTCCAGACGCTGGCCGCGTCATTCTTCGGGCTGGGCCAAGTGTCATCTCGGGCGATCGTGCCGGTACCGAGTTAGCCAGCGGACGTCGCCGGCACTGAATTTACATCCGAAGGGAAATCCTCATGACCGACCATTTCGGTATTCGCCGTCGCACTGCCCTTGGCCTTCTTGGTGGCGCATTGTCCGCTACCTTGGTGAGCGGCATGGCGCGGTCGGCCGCCGCCATCGGAACCTCACTGCCGGCGTGGCAGCCAGGTATGCTCGACATCCATCATATCTCGACAGGACGCGGCAACTGCGCGCTCTTCATTTTCCCCGATGGCACCACTGCCATGATCGATGCTGGCGACCTGGCCGGAAGCGAGCCTCAGTATCTGATCGATTTTAAACCCGACGCGTCACGCCGGTCCGGAGAATGGATGGGCCGCTATGCCAAACGCCACCTTGCCGCGGCTGGCCGTCGCGAGATCGACTATTTCATCCTCACCCACTTTCATAGCGATCATATGGGCTCGGTCGTCCCAGGGTCGCCGCAGGGACCGGACAATGCCTATTGCCTGACGGGCGTGTCGGACGTGGCGCAGATCTTGCCGATCAATCGATTCCTCGATCGTGATTTCCCTGAATATTCCTACCCTGTGCCTCAGGCCGACAAGAGCACTCTCAACTACATGGCGTTCGTCAAATATCAGCAGGCGCACGGCAAGAAGGTCGAGCGATTCAAGCCGGGCAGCAACAGTCAGGTCGCGTTGTTGCGTGCGCCGAATAAATTTGCAAATTTTCAGGTCCAGAACCTCGTGTCGAACGGTGAGGTATGGACCGGCCATGGGAGCGAGACGGTCAAGCGTTTCCCCGAACTCTCTGATCTTGCCAAAGCCGATTACCCGACCGAGAATATGTGCTCGCTGGCGCTCCGCCTGAGCTATGGCAAGTTTGACTATTACACTGGCGGCGATCTGCCCAATTTCGACAATTACGGCGCAGCGCCGTGGCGCGACATTGAAACGCCAGTGGCTCAGGTCACTGGTCCCGTCGAGGTCGCGGTCGTCAACCATCACGGCTATACCGACGCTGCTGGTCCCGGCTTCGTGAGCGCGCTGCGCCCCCAGCAGTTCATCATCGAGGCGTGGGATTCCGCGCATCCTGTGGTGAACACGCTGGCGAACATGCAGAGCAAGCTGCTCTTTCCGGCTGACCGCGAAATCTTCGAGACCGCGATGAAGCCGGAAAACGTGATCGCCAACAAGGAAATCCGCAAGATGACCAGCACAAACGGCCACGTCGTCGTGCGGGTTGCCCCTGGCGGAGATACCTACGAAATCTTCGTTACCACGAACGCTGACGAAAGCGATCGCATTGTCACGGCGCACGGACCTTACCGATGCAACTGATCGGCGATTAAGGCACTGTGCCGGGGCGGTTGACGCCTTGGTGCAAATAAGAATGCAATATCCACAGCGGACAATCGCAGCCTTGGCTATAGTCGTGCTCCAAAGCCGACCGAGCACAGAGCCCCAACTGCGAACGATGTCGCACCGATTCACTTAAGGTCTGGCAAACGGCAGGTTTGAGAATTGGCGATCAGCCTCATGAGCGGCGACAATGGGCGCAACCTCGGCCATTTCACCGGAATGGATTCGAATTTTCTGCCATCGTATACCGCCGTGCCACACCCACAGCGTTAGCCCCCATTTTGGGCCGCCATAGTGTCGGCGGTCACCGGCGTTGAAAGGCGGCGCTAGGCAGCGTGGACAAATTTGAGCCAGTATCTGGCGGTGGCGATGTGGACCATGCCCAGGAAGCTGTTTGCCAGTT